>JBKJTQ010000312.1:0-5691 GCA_046589895.1 Sphingomicrobium sp. | reverse complement strand
GTGAGCAAGGACATCGACGAGACGTAGAGAGGGTAAGTGTATCCCGCGATCCCGAACGGGGTGAACAGTGATGCCGCGACAGCTGCCGTGCCGAAAAGGCCCCAGCCGATCAACGATCTCTGGCGATCCTCCGACCGCCAAACGGCCTCGATTCCGATTCCACCCATCATGCAGATACCGAGCAGGAAACTGCCGTGCATATTTGCCCAGACGACCATGATGAGCGCCAGCCAAACCGATGGCGACCGCCCCTCATCGGCCGCCCGAAGCAGGCTTGCGACCCAATAAACGAAAATTGGCAGCGCAAGCAGGTGCGGCCTCGCCCAAGCGCTCGGCAACAAGCAGAATAAGGTCATGGAGACCGCGATGCTCGTGTTACGCGCGGAGAGGTGCCGCAGTGCGAAATGTGCGAGGATAGCCGACGCTACGCCGGCGGCGGCCGCGCAAAGGGCGATCAGCGCGGACCATCCACCGACCTTGTACACGCTCCACATCAACACTTCGGCACCCCATTCGTGGGCGTGCCACGGAGTACCGTGCAGCGAATGGGAGAATGGGTCAGCCCTCGGGATGCGCGATTCCGACACGATCAAGCGACCACTTCCTAAGTGCCACCACGTGTCGGGGTCTCCGAGAACCGCTACGAAAAAGGCGACTACGACGAACATCGCCGTGAATGCGAGCGCGGCCAGATTGAGCCGCTCATAAATGTTGATTTGCATGTTTTCGTTGGGCATCGGGGATCGCCTGACTGGAAAGGCTGGTGCGGGACGCAGTGTGGGGCGAACCAGTCTCTACCCGGTTTTCGAGGCTTATTCCCGCTTCTTGTTTGCTCTGGAGGCCATGGGGCGACCGGTGCGGTCGAAGGATAATTGGAAACGAACCGGCAAATTTCTGAGAATCAAGCGATGAGCACGCCTTTGCAGTCGCGCTTGGCAAGAAATCCGCGATTGATGTCGGATCTGCATCTAGCGACACTTGTTACCGCCACAATAAGCCGCAAGCCACACTGATATCCTGATGTTACACCGCTGCCGAAGCCGATCTCGGCCAACCGACCAACAACACGAGGTGCCATGCGTCGCTACTCCTTCGTTACCGTCGACGTGTTCACGAGCGCCCGTTTCGGCGGCAACCAACTCGCGGTTTTCCCCGAGGCGCGAGGCCTGAGCGATGCCGAGATGCAGGCGCTCGCGGCCGAGATGAACTATTCGGAAACGAGTTTCGTGCTGCCGCCCGTCGATCCGGCCAACACGGCGCGTGTGCGCATCTTCAACCGCACCGCCGAGATGCCATTCGCCGGTCACCCGAACGTCGGCACCGGCTTCGCGCTTGCGTCGCTCGTCCACGCCGCAGGCGACGTGTACCGATTTGAGGAGATCGCCGGGCTCGTCGAGGTGCGGATTATGCGCGACGGCAGAGGTGCGGCGACGGGCGCCGAGATCGACGCGCCGCATCCGCTCCGAACATTGGGCGAGCTTCCGGCGCCACCGATCGCCCGATGCATCGGAATTCCACCGGAGGCGGTGCGCACTGCCACGCATCCGCCGCTGCGTGCGAGCGTCGGCGTCGAGTTCGTGCTCGTTGAAGTGGCTGCGGACGCGCTGGCGGATGCCGCGCCCGATCTTGCCGCCTTCCGAGAGACAGCCGCTGCACACCTGCCGGGGCGTGACCGTCTGTCAGTGCTGCTCTACGCACGCGAGGGCGAGCGCATCCGCTCGCGCATGTTCGCGCCGCTCGCGGGCACTTGGGAGGACCCCGCGACTGGCAGCGCCAACGCGACGCTCGCGGCGCTGCTGCTCTTGCAAAGCGAAGCGACAAAGACTGCATTCGAGGTCACCCAAGGCGTGGAGATGGGGCGCCCAAGCACGCTTCACGTGCGGGCGTGGCGCACACCAGACGGCGTCCACGCAAGTGTCGGCGGTGACTGTGTGTCGGTCCTGCGCGGCGAGGCGGAGCTCTGACGATGTTCAGCCACGTGACAGTCGGCTGCGACGACCTGGGCGCGGCCGCGCTTTTCTATGACGCGGTGCTGACGGAGCTCGGGCTAGTACGCCGCAAGATGACGCCGGACGGCGGCCCGCCCGCGCTTTGTTGGGTCGGACGCGAGCACACGTTGCCGCGCTTCTTCGTCTACCGCCCGCTGGATGGTTGCGCGGCCACGCCGGGCAACGGCGCGATGACGGCGTTTCTCGCACCATCGCCAGCGGCGGTTGATGCGGCCCACGCGGCCGGGCTTGCATCCGGAGGTATCGACGAAGGCGCGCCGGGGGAACGCCCGCGCTACGGAAAGGGCTACTACGGCGCCTATTTGCGCGACCCGGGCGGTAACAAGCTGCACATCGCGCACCGCGGCGATCTCGAGCTTTCTTAAGGGGGTCCGCAAATGAGCATCGCGATCATTACCTTTGACGGCTTCATCGACGTTGACCTGCCTAAAACTGATCCCCTATGGCAGGATAGCGATAATCCGCGTCGGCGCACCGGAACCGCCTCCGATCTTCATTGGCAGCGCGATCACTGTCGCTCCTCTAGGAGGTAGCTTGTCGAGGTTGGCCACGTTTTCCAATCCGTAGACGTCCGCACCATTCAACACTCGATGAGCCATAAAGTCTTTGGAGGAGCCGGGATCGAGGCTCGCCGTGTCTATGCCGACAGCATCGACCTTGCGTTGCTTGACAAGCAACTCAGCCGCTTCGCGCGAGATACCGGGGAAGTGAAGATTGGCCGCGTCACCCGGCTTATCGCTACCTAGATACTTCTTCCGATCCCCCCAGAAACTGCCCCAGCCAGTGCGGATAAGCAGGATGGAATGGTCTGGCAAACGTCCATGTCGAGCTTCCCAGTTGGTGATGTCTTGGGCTGTAAGCAGGTAATCGGCGTCCTTTGCGCAGGCTTCGGATATGTCGATCACAACGGCATCGCCGATCAATTTCGCAAGCGGTATTTCATCCACAGCATGCCCGCCCTCTCCGAAGTGGATCGGCGCGTCGAGATGCGTGCCGCCATGCTCGCTCGCACTGTAGCGCGCGGCGGTGTACCAAAAGCCATTCGATTGGCCCCACGCTTCCTTTTCCCACGTGAACGGCTTGGATGTCGGCCAATAAATAGTGTTCTCATCAAAGCTGTATGTAAGATCTACAACCTTGCTGTCGTCGATCGAGACCGGATCGGCGTTTGGAGAAGCGGCGCTGCAAGCGGCTACGGAGCAGATGACGATCAGCGCGCAGACCTTTTTGTATTGAGATTTCACGGGCGTTCTCCGGTTCGGTATTGAGGACGAGATTACAGCTTGTCGCGCCACTTCGTCGCATTGGCTCATCGCCAAAATAGGGTTCGGATCGAGAGGTGCGCGGGTAACAATATCGAAGATCGCGTTTGCGCAGAGCGCGAGCCATACCCGCCACGGTGACGGTCCTGCCAAGTGGCGCAAGAGAAAGATCATTGCTCACGCACTAAGCGAGGAATGCGGTGCCGCGGATGACTGTCCGGGTGCGCCCGGATACAGTGATCGCACCTTCGCGCCTCCCAACGTCGATGCGCCCCCGACGCCCAATACATGTTCCTTGGGCTACGGAATATCTGGCCGGAAGTCGGCCAGCTTCGATCAGCCACTGTGCAACTGCTGCATTGAAACTTCCGGTGGCGGGATCCTCGACGACGGTGAGATGCTGATCGGTATGAAAGGCGCGGGCCTCGAGGGCAAATTCGCCAGAGGGGGGATGGAAGCCTGTCACGCCGATATGGAGCGCTGACGGCCATGAGCGCTCCGGCTTCAGGGAAAGGATGGTATCGGCGCGGTCGAACAGCAGCCCGAGCCAGCCGGGACCGTTGTCGATCCACCTTGCGTCGATCAGCCCGTGCCCATCCGATCCCAGCAACCGAAGCGCTTCCGCGAGTTCGACGCTCGAGGGCGCTTCGTGCCGAATCAGGGGAGGTGCCACGAACTCCAGCCTGCCTTGGTCGTTGAACAAGGTGACGAGCCCCGCCCCACACTGCTGAACGATACGCCCGCCAGCCTGTCCCTTGCCTCCAGCCTCGACCCACGCGTGACATGCTCCCAGCGTCGGATGCCCCGCAAAAGGAAGTTCGCGATCGAGAGCGAATATGTTAACCGCATAGTCGGCTTCGGGCAGGGTCGGCTGGCACAGGAAAACCGTCTCGCTGAGATTCATCCAGCGTGCGATCTGTTGCATTTGGTCCGGCTGGAGGTCATCGGCGTCGTGCACCACGGCGAGCGGATTCCCGCTGAAGGCATCCAGGCCGAATACGTCGATGATCCGACAGGGTCGGCCATCGACCTCATGGTCACTGCTCATGCGGCTCCCCATGCATATGCCCCTGCTCGAGTCTGAAGGTTGCGTGGGTGATGCGGCCTTTGACTACTGTTTAGATTACTATCATTCCGAGATGCTCCGGGGGGTTAGAGCAGTGCGCGTTACCCCCTCATGATTCACCACCACGCCTTTTGCGACCGTTCATTGCGGCTCACCTTGGTGCCCGGCGCATGTGACAGACAGGTTTGGACTCGCCAAAAATCGGGAACTTTCGGTCATCCCGCAAATCAACTCGGACACGAAAGTAGTAAGGTCGAAGCCGGTCTGGTTCAGCTTCGCTGGAAACGAAGTGACGGTGCTCATCCGGCGCGACCGCGATCCCGCTCCACAGACCCCTCGCCGGCCTGATGCAGCCGCAACTCCCGTGTAAGGTCCTCGACCCTTCCGCGAAGCTGCTCGACTTCGCTCTTCAGCAGGTCGAGCTTCTGTGTGAGGGGATCGAAGAGTTCGCTGCAGGGCGTGCCGTAAGGAAGGAATCTCTGTTTGTATTGCTCCACCTCCACCAGCATCGAACGAGCCGGGATACCGACCATGGTGGCGCTTTCCGGCACGTCTCTGGTGACCACGGCATTGGCACCAATCCTGGCGCGGGAGCCGACCACGATCGGGCCAAGCACCTGCGCGCCTGACCCGATGATGACTCCGTCGCCGATGGTCGGATGGCGTTTGCCGCCCTCCCCGCTCGTCGGGTTAGTGCCGCCCAAGGTGACGTGCTGATAGATGGTGACGTCATCGCCGATTTTCGCTGTTTCACCGATTACGACGAAGCCATGTTCGATGAAGAAATTGGCACCAATATCCGCGCCCGGATGGATATCGATCGCGGTGAGGAAGCGCGAGACATGGTTGATCAGGCGCGCCAGGAAATAATACTGCCCGACGAACAGCCAGTGCGCCAGGCGATGAAAACCCAAAGCCCAGACGCCCGGATAAATTAGGATTTCCCACTTGGATCGCGGAGCAGGATCCCGCGCCATGATCGAACCTAAATAAGCGGAAAGCCCGGAACTCATCCGCTACCCAGCCTCATCGTCCGCCGCCCAGACCTTGCCGAGTAATAACGGCGAGCGGCTGAGATGCGACGCCCAGTTACCACAAACACGGATCAGGGCCCGCAGGTTCAAAACTTCTTCCGAACTGTCAAACCAATCGTCCGGGGTAAACCGACATTATAACCCAGCCGCGCTCGCCCACCGCGTTCGCGGTCGAGCGACAATAACGGGTTCTCGTCGAAAAGATTATTTGCATAGACGACGAGCTCAAGCCCGCTATCGAACGTGAGGCCCGCCGAAACGTTCACCAGATTATAGGCGGGCAGCTTCAGCGATCCGAAATTTTGTGACCTGGTTCCGAA
>JBKJTQ010000197.1:0-2506 GCA_046589895.1 Sphingomicrobium sp. | reverse complement strand
GACCGCACGACGATGGAATTGCGCCGGGGGCTCGCGCGCGGCGGGTGGCGAGTCCATCCCTGGGAGATGGGGCTCAACAAGGGCGCCAAGCCCGATACGCTGGTGCGATTGAAGGCGCGGCTCGATGCGGTCGCGGACCAGCGCAAGGTGCTGCTCGTCGGGTGGAGCCTTGGCGGGCTCTACGCGCGCGAGCTGGCGCGGGCGCACCCCGGGATGGTGCGCGCGGTGGTGACGCTCGGCGCGCCTTTTTCGGGCGACCTCAAAACTAACAATAATGTCCGCGCTTTCTATGAATGGATCGCGGGGCATCCGGTCGACCAGCCGCCCTTCCCTCGCATCCTCACTAGGCCGCCGGTGCCGACGCTGGCTTTGTGGTCGCGGCGCGACGGGATCGTGTCGGTGCGCGCGGCGCGCGGATTGGAGGGCGAGCGCGACAAGGCGGTCGAGATCGACTCAACCCATATGGGGTTTGCGGTGAGCCGCGCTGCGCTGCAGCAGGTAAACCGCGAGATTGCCAAGTTCCTCAAGGAATTTTCGGGGTAGTATCTTAGCATGCGCCCTGAGCCACTCGAGGGTAATTGGTAAGTTGACACCCTTCGATTGGCTAGGGTGAGCGCTTTAAATCGTTTCAGCTTTTCGCCTGCTGTGAGCGGCCCCTGCAAAAATGTAAGGGGAGATTTCTACATCCATTGACTCCGCTGGCCGACTCAAGAGATAAGAACAAAAGTAGAACATAAATGAGTGAGTCGTGTGGCGACAGACGTTTCCCTGGTGGCCCGCGGAGGCGCGCGCGCAGCGGACCATTCCCCAAATGGTCCGGCCGCGCACCCCCGTTCGGCCCGAGAAGAGGCTCCACCCGAAGCGTCGGGCGGGCGCTGGAGGCTGCCTGCGCCCGCCGCGCCGACGCTTAGCGAGCTGTTCGCCGCGAGCCCGCGCGACGGTGGGGCGACGGGATTTCTGCTCGCGCAACTGCCGCGCGGCAAGCCTTTGCTGTGGGTGCAGGAGCGAATGGCGATGCTTGAGGCGGGGCGGATCTATCCCCCGGGACTGGGAGTGGGCGAGCTTATCCATGTCGCCGCGCGTGATTCCCGCGCGGCGCTGTGGGCGATGGAAGAAGGATTGAGATGTTCAGCGTTAGGCGCCGTGATCGGCGAGATTTGGGGGGACCTCAGGGGGTTTGACTTGACCGCAACCCGGCGCCTCGCGGTAGCCGCCGAACGACATGGCGTGGCCGCTTTTTTGATTCGGCTCGGCGGCCACGCCAACCTCAGCGGGGCGCGGATGCGATGGCGTGTGGGAAGCGTTCCGAGCCTGTCCCACCCGCTCGACCCCAAGGCCCCGGGCGCGGCGGCATGGGATGCCGAATTGTTTCGCGCGCGGGGATTCGCGCCGGGGCGATGGATGGTGAGGCATGACGGCACAGCGGATCGCCTCAATCTGGTTGCCGCGCCTTCCGATCGAGCGCTGGATCAAGGCGAACAGCGCGTCGGATGATGACCGCGTCGCGCTGGTGGTCGAGGCGGCGCATGGCCAAACGGTCCATGCCGCGACCGCTGCGGCGGGGGTGCGGCGCGGAACGCGGCTGACCGATGCGCGCGCGCTCGACCCGGGATTGCAGGCTGTCACGGCCGATGTCGCGGGGGATGCCGCATTGCTTAGCCGGCTCGCGCGCTGGACGTCGCGCTGGTCGCCTTTGGTCGAGGTCGATGGCGAGGATGGGCTGCGGATGGACGTCAGCGGAGTCGCGCATCTGTTCGACGGCGAGGCGGGGCTGGTGCACGACATCGAGGCGCGGTTCGAAGCGATGGCGCTGACGTGCCGCGTGGCGGTGGCCGCGACTACGGGGGCGGCGTGGGGGTTAGCGCGTTATTCCCTTCCCTCTCCCGACGGGAGATGGAAGGAGCCGCAAAGCCGCGGAAGGGTGAGGGTGAGCAGGTCGTCACCCTCACCCCGCTCGCCTTCGGCGAGTCGTTCTCTCACAGAGGGAGAGGGCAACTTGGCCGGCCGCCTCGCGCCGCTCCCGGTCGCCGCGCTTCGGCTTCCTCCCGGGCCGACGCGGACGCTGGAGTTGCTCGGATTGAAGACCATCGGGCAGCTTGCCGGGGTGCCGCGGCGGAGCCTGGCGCGGCGGTTTCGCGAGGTGGATAATCCGCTCGACGCGCTTGACCGGATGCTCGGGCGCAAGGCCGAACCGCTCACCACGGCACCATGCGAGGCGCCGCCGCGCGCAACCATCCGGCTGACCGAGCCGGTCGCCGATCCGAGCGCGGCGCGCCAGGCATTGGACCTGCTGGTGCCCAAGTTGGTCGCGATATTGGCGGCGCGGCGGCTGGGGGTGCGGCGGTTGCTGCTGTGCGGATATCGGGTCGATGGGGTGGTCGAAATGGCGGGCGCGGCGACTGCGCTGCCGACCCGCGAGGCGGCGCATCTCCATCGTTTGCTGGTCGACCGGACAAACGAACTCGACCCCGGGTTCGGGTTCGATGCCTTCCTGCTTGAGGCGAGT
>JBKJTQ010000177.1:0-2879 GCA_046589895.1 Sphingomicrobium sp. | reverse complement strand
TCGGAAGCCGCGGCCAGCGCGGCGGTGACCAAGTTGCGTGCCATGATCCAGCAGACTTATCCCGGATCGCGGGTCGATGCCGGCGAATCGGTATCGGGCAAGGTCAGCGGCGAGCTGGCGTGGGACGGCGCGCTGGCGATCGCCTTGGCGATGCTGGGGATCGCGATCTACATCTGGATCCGCTTCGAATGGCAATTCGGGGTCGGGGCGCTGGTCACCCTGTTCCACGACGTGGCAATGACGCTCGGCTTCTTCTCGCTGACCGGATTGCAGGTCGACTTGAACGTGGTCGCGGCGATCCTGACGATCGTCGGTTATTCGCTCAATGACACTGTCGTCATCTACGACCGGATCCGCGAAAACCTGCGCAAATATCGCAAGATGGCGATCGTCCCCTTGCTCAACCTCTCGCTCAACGAGACACTGAGCCGGACGATGGTAACGTCTTTGTCTATCCTGTTCGCGCTTGGCGCCTTGCTGATTCTCGGTCCGGATGTCATTTTCGGCCTGACGATCGCGGTTTTCCTTGGCATCTTCATCGGCACCTATTCGTCAATCTACATCTCGTCGCCGATCCTGGTATGGCTGGGAGTCAATCCCGACAGCTTCGTGCGCGATGAGGAGCCGTATGGGATGCCGGGGGCGGCGTGACGGCAGCAATCGACCAGCAGGGCAGATGGCCGCTTGGACTTCCGGGCGGCGAAGGATAAGGTAGCATGATGTCGAAATATTATAGCCGCGCGACCCTGCTCGCCGCATGTGCCCTTGCCCTGACGCTGAGCGGATGCGCGGGGAAAAAGGTGAAGGGCGACACCGCCTACATCGCCCGCGACGTCAACACGCTTTACGGGCTGGCCAAGGAATCGCTCGACCGTCAGAATTATGACGAATCGGCCAAGCTGTTCGACGAGGTCGAGCGTCAGCATCCCTATTCTGTGTGGTCGCGCCGCGCCCAGCTGATGAGCGCGTTCAGTTACTATATGGCGCAAAAATATCCCGAAGCGGTGAGCTCGGCGCAGCGCTTTCTCACCATCCATCCGGGCAACAAGGATGCGCCTTACGCATCCTACCTCATCGCGATGAGCTATTATCAACAGATCGAAGATGTCAGCCGGGATCAGAAGATCAGCCAGCAGGCTTCGGACGCATTCGACGAATTAATCCGCCGCTATCCGCAGAGCCGCTATGCCGCCGATGGGCGATTGAAGCAGGATTTGATCTACGATCATCTCGCGGGCAAGGAAATGGAGGTCGGGCGCTTCTACCAGCGGTCGGGCAAATGGCTTGCCGCAGCGACGCGCTTCCGCATCGTGATCGACAAATATCAGACCACCAGCCACACCCCCGAAGCGCTCGAGCGGCTGGTCGAGACCTACCTCAACCTTGGGATGCCCGGGGAAGCGAGCAAGGCCGCGGCGGTGCTCGGGGCCAATTACCCGGGCAGTAAATGGTATGACCGCAGCTACAAATTGATCCAGCGCAACGCGCCGCGCGGATAGGCTGCCACGCGGGCGGTGCTTCGGCAACTTACCATCCGCGACGTTGTCCTAATCGAGGCGCTCGACCTCGACTTCGAGCCGGGACTCGGCGTGCTGACGGGGGAAACCGGCGCGGGCAAGTCGATCCTGCTCGACGCGCTCGGGCTCGCGCTCGGCTTGCGCGCCGACACCGCGCTGGTGCGCGCGGGGCAGGCGCAAGCGGTCGTCTCGGCAGCGTTCGAGGTCGGCCCCGATCATGACAGCGTCCTGCTGCTTGCTGAACAGGGGATCGAGCCCGAGCCCGGCGAGCCATTGCTGCTGCGCCGGACGCTCAGGGCCGATGGCGGAAGCCGCGCCTTCGCCGGCGGAATAGCGGTCCCGGCGGGGACGCTGCGCGAAGCGGGCGCGGGGCTGGTCGAGATCCACGGTCAGCAGGACGACCGCGGGCTGCTCAACCCCAAGGGCCACCGCGCCCTGATAGACCGCTTTGGGAGCATCGACAGCTGCGCGGTGGGGAGAGCGTGGACGATCCTGTGCGAACTGCGCAGCGACCTCGTCGTGGCGCGGCAGTCGCTCGATGAGGCCAATCGCGACCGCGAATGGCTCGACCATGCGATCGGCGAGATCGATGCGCTCGGCGTCGAGGAGGGCGAGGAGCAGCGCCTCAGCGAACTGCGCCAGGACATAAAGGCGACGGCGCGGATCGAGGAGGATCTGGGGGCGCTTGACGGGCTGTTCGGCGGGTCGGACGGGGCGTTGTCGCAGCTTCGCCAGGCGGCGCGGCGGCTTGAGCGAATCGCCGATGCGCATTCCCTGCTCGCCGAGGCGCTGACCGCGACCGACCGCGCGACGATCGAGGCTGCCGAAGCCGAGCAGAAGATCGACGAGGCGCGCCGCGCGCTGGCCCACTCGCCCGCCGAGCTCGAAACCGCCGAGGCGCGGCTGTTCGACATTCGCGGGATAGCACGCAAGCATCGCGTCGAGGCCGACCAGCTTGTCGCTTTGCTCGTCGAGCTGCAAAACCGCCGCGTGGCGATCGACAGCGGCGAGGAGCGGATTGCCGCGCTTGAGGCGGCGCTGGCCGGCGCGGACCGTGACTTTCGCCGCGAGGCCGAAGCGATCAGCGCGAAGCGCATCGCCGCCGCCGCCGCGCTCGACGCCGCGATGGTCGCCGAGCTTCCCCCGCTCAAGCTCGACGCAGCGCAATTCCGCACCGCGATCGCCGCCGTCGAACCCGGACCAGCCGGCACCGACCGCGTCGAATTCACTGTTTCAACCAACCCGGGCGCGCCGTTCGGACCACTCACCAAAATTGCTTCGGGGGGCGAATTGTCACGCTCCATCCTCGCGCTCAAGGTCGCGCTCGCCGAGCCGGGCGCCGCGGCGACGATGATCTTCGAC
>JBKJTQ010000051.1:0-4451 GCA_046589895.1 Sphingomicrobium sp. | reverse complement strand
TGACGATAAACGCGCCCTTGAACCGGTTGAGCCAGTCCTCGAGCCATTCGATCGCTCCAAGATCGAGATGGTTGGTCGGTTCGTCGAGGAGCAGGACGTCGGGGTCCTGGGCCAGCGCCCGGGTGATCGCCGCGCGGCGCCGCTCGCCCCCGCTTGCGCTCGCGACGGAGCGCGCCAGATCGATCCCGATCTGCCCCGCGATCGCCGCCGCCTGATAGGGCTCGGGCGCATTCGCCCCGCGCAGCACCCACTCTTCGAGTGTATCATGTGCTTTCATCTCGGGATCCTGTTCGAGCAGCACGACTCGCGTTCCGGGCACGATCTTGCGCAGCCCCTCGTCGGTGTCGATCATCCCCGCGAGGCATTTGAGCAAGGTGGTCTTGCCCGCGCCGTTGCGCCCGATCAGCGCCAGGCGGTCGCGCGGACCGATGTGGATGTCGAGACCGCGGAACAGCCAGCCCTCGCTCTGGACGAGGCCGAGGTTCTCGAAGCTCAAAATAGGGGGTGTCATGGCGCGGCCCCTAGCGTAGCATAGCGTCGGCGTCACTAATGGCTGAACGCCAATCGACACGATCATTCATAAGTCATTCAAAGCCTTGGCCGTAGAACCAATGTCGAAATGAGTATCGCCATGAGTCTGTATCGACCCCTGTTGCTCGCGCTGACCGCGACGAGCCTGTTCGCCACCCCCGCGGCGGCCGCGCCGTCGTACATCGCGCGTGCGCTCGGGATGGCGGGGTTCGACCAGGAGCGCCCGCGCGACCAGGACCGCGCCTTTCGCGCTGCCAGTGAGGGCCGCTCGATGCCGTTGCCGATGATCGAGCGCCGTGTGCGCCCGCACATGGGTGGTGCCGATTATCTTGGGCCTGAACTGCGCGGCGAAACCTATCGCCTCAAATATATGCAGGACGGACGCGTGATCTGGGTCGATGTTGATGCCGCTACCGGGCGCATCGTGCGCAAGTCCGACCGCTAGGCCCACCCGCCTCCTTACGCGCTCGTTATTTCATATGCTGTCGCCTATCAGCGCGAACGAAGGCGCTTGTTGCGTCTGGCTGCCCGTCAGTACTGCATTCACTCCGCTCTCGTGCACTGCCCTTGCCGTTTTCAAAGCAACCGTTCAGCTTGGTATGTGTTAAGGTTGCGAAACGAATTTCGAGGATAGCATTGCATGCGCGTTTTGATCGTCGAGGACGAACCCAATTTGGGCCGCCAGTTGCGCTCGACGCTCGAGGGGGCGGGCTATGCCGTCGATCTCGCCACCGATGGCGAGGACGGACATTACCTTGGCAGCACCGAAAATTATGACGCTGTAGTGCTCGACCTGGGTCTTCCCGAAGTCGATGGGCTGACCGTGCTCGACCGCTGGCGCAAGGATGGCAAGCGCATGCCGGTGCTGGTGCTGACCGCGCGCGACAGCTGGTCGGACAAGGTCGCGGGGCTAGACGCCGGCGCCGACGATTATCTCGCCAAGCCGTTTCAGACCGAGGAACTCATCGCCCGCCTGCGCGCGCTGATCCGCCGCGCGTCGGGCAATGCGTCGAGCGAGCTTATCGCCGGCGACATCCGCCTCGACACCCGATCGGGCAAGGTCACCAAGGCGGGCGAGCCGGTCAAACTGACCGCGCAGGAATATAAATTGCTTAGTTATTTGATGCATCACAAGGGCAAGGTGGTCAGCCGAACCGAGTTGATCGAGCATATTTACGACCAGGATTTCGACCGCGATTCGAACACCATCGAAGTGTTCGTGACGCGTATCCGCAAAAAGCTGGGCGCCGACGTCATCACCACTATCCGCGGGCTTGGCTACAGTCTTGAGGACGTTAGCGCTTGACCCCAGCCGCCCCTGACAAGGCGGCCAGCGACACGAACAGGCGCCGCAACGGGTCGCTGACGCGGCGTATGATCGGCATCGCCGCGGTGTGGATCGCTGTGCTGTTGCTGCTCGGCGGCTTTGCGCTCGACCGCGTGCTTGGCCGCTCGATCGTGTCTAACTTCGATGCCCAGCTCGAATATGTCCTCAACGCGATGATCGCGGCGTCGGAGATCGGCCCGGAGGGGGTTCGCTTCACCCGCGCTCCCGCCGACCAGCGCTTCCTCGAAACCTATTCGGGAGCATATTTTCAGATTTCCGATGCGAAGGCGGAATCATGCAGGCCTAATTCGGACTCGCAAATCTGTTTTCCCTCGCGTTCCTTGTGGGACCGCAGGCTCCGCATCAACGGCCAGCACTCCGATAACAAGCTTCACAAGCGCAACAGCGACGAATTTGAGGTCGAACCGCTACGCATTCTCGAACGCGACGTGATTCTGCCCGGGTCGGAGGTCCGCTGGCGCTACCAGGTGGCGCAGTCGCGCGACGCGATCGATGCGCAGATTGGCGACTTGCGCGCGGTGCTGGTCCGTAGCTTCGCCGTGCTGGGCTTCGGATTGCTCATGCTCGCCGCTTTGCAGGCCTTTTACGGGCTGTGGCCGCTGCGCAAGGTTCGGCGCCAAGTCGCGGCCATCCGGTCGGGCCACCAGGTGCGGATTTCGGACGATTTCCCCAATGAGATCAACCCGCTGGTCGGCGAAATTAACGAGCTGCTCGCACATTCGGAAGCGCAGGCAGAGGAAGCGCGGCGCCACGCCGGCAACCTCGCCCACGCCCTCAAGACCCCGCTGACCGTGATCACCAATGCCGCAACCGCCAACGCCCCCGACCTCACCGACACTGTGTGCCGCGAGGCATTGACGATGCGGCGCCAGGTCGATCACCATCTCGCGCGGGCGCGGGCGATCGGCCGTCGCGCCTCGGCCCAGGCGCGTGTCGTGGTATGGCACAGCGCCGAAGCGGTACAGCGCGCGGTCGACCGGTTGTACGACAAGGTCACGATCGACCTGGCCGGGGACAAGGCCGTCGAGGTTCGCGTCGAACGGCAGGATTTGGACGAAATGCTCGGCAATCTCGTCGAGAATGCCGCCAAATATGGTGGCGGGCGGGTGTTCGTGACGGTCGAGCCCGCCGCGGGCGGCTTTGCCGAAATCCTGATCGAGGATGATGGCGCGGGGATCGCACAGGCGCAGCGCGACGAACTGTTCGCGCGCGGCGCGCGGCTCGACACCACCGGCAAGCCGGGCACCGGGCTCGGGCTCGCGATCGTCCGCGACGTCGCCGAAATCTATGGCGGGAAAGTCACGCTCGACGAAAGTGAGGACCTCGGCGGATTGCTCGCCCGGCTGCGGCTTCCGGCGGGTTAATCGGCACAGCAGTTGCTTTCGCTTGGAACACGGCTGGGCTAGGGGCACTGGAATGACCGCCACGATCCACTCCATCGGCGCGCCGAACAGCCCGAGCCTCGACCCGCTGGTGGCCTTGGTCGCGAGCGACATGAACGCGGTCAATGCCGTGATCCTCGACCGTATGCAGTCGAAGGTCGCGCTCATCCCCGAACTTGCCGGACACCTCATCGCTGGCGGCGGCAAACGGATGCGCCCGATGCTCACGCTGGCCAGCGCGGCCTTGCTCGATTATCCCGGCGCGCGGCATCACCGCCTCGCCGCCGCCGTCGAGTTCATCCACACCGCGACCCTGCTCCATGACGATGTCGTCGATCTTAGCGAAATGCGCCGCGGCAAACGCACCGCCAACCTCATCTGGGGCAATCCGGCGAGCGTGCTGGTCGGCGATTTCCTGTTCAGCCGCGCGTTCGAACTGATGGTCGAGGACGGCAGCCTGAAGGTGCTCAAGATATTGAGCCACGCCAGCGCGGTCATCGCCGAGGGTGAGGTCGATCAATTGACCGCGCAGCGTCAGGTCGGGACCAGCGAAGAACATTATCTCCATATCATCGGCGCCAAGACCGCGGCGCTGTTCGCTGCCGCCTGCCGCATCGCCCCGGTCGTCGCCGAAGCGGGCGAAGCCGCCGAGGATGCACTCGAATGCTATGGCCGCAACCTCGGCATCGCGTTCCAATTGGTCGACGATGCAATTGATTATTCTTCCGATGAAGCGACCATGGGCAAGGGCCGCGGCGACGATTTCCGCGACGGGAAAATGACGCTGCCGGTGATCCTTGCCCATGCCCGCGGCGACGACGCCGAGCGCGCCTTCTGGAAAGCCGCGATGCACGGCGAGCGGACCGGCGACGATGATCTCGCTTATGCCACGCGGCTGATCCAGTCGACCGGCGCCTTGACCGACACGATGGAGCGAGCGCGCCATTACGGCCGCCGCGCGATCGACGCCCTCGCACCTTTCCCCGCCGGGCGCGCCAGGGCGGCGATGATCGAAGCGGTCGAATTCGCAGTGGCGCGGGCCTATTGATCGGCATCGCAAGTTGCTACGCCCGCTTTCGTCTGATGCTGTAATTAAGGTACGGCCATCGCGAATTCAGAGGTTCCGGAGCGAACTTTCGGCTTTCGCCGCCAAACTAAACTCCCTCAAATTGCTCGATGCGGCAGATTTG
>JBKJTQ010000253.1:0-2547 GCA_046589895.1 Sphingomicrobium sp. | reverse complement strand
GAAAATGTCGCAGCAGCCGATCTTGGCGAGGCGTAGCAAGCGCAACAACGCTTCCTCGTCGAAGGTCGCGCCCTCGGCAGTCAATTGCGCCTCGACGATCGCGCCGTCGCCGGTGAGCACGAAATTGCCGTCCGAATGCGCATTGCTATCCTCGATGTAATCGAGGTCGAGCACCGGGATTCCTTCGTAGATGCCGCACGACACGGCGGCGACCTGCGTATTGATCGGATCCTCGCCGATCGCGCCCGATGCGATAAGCGTGTCGACCGCGATGCGCAGCGCTACCCACGCCCCCGAGATCGCTGCGGTGCGGGTCCCGCCATCGGCCTGGATGACGTCGCAATCGACCGTGATCTGGCGCTCGCCGAGCTTTCTCAGATCAACCACAGCGCGCAGGCTGCGCCCGATCAGGCGCTGGATTTCCTGGGTGCGGCCCGACTGCTTGCCCTTGGCCGCCTCGCGATTGCCGCGGGTGTGGGTGGCGCGCGGCAGCATACCATATTCGGCGGTGACCCAGCCCTGGCCCTTGCCGCGCAGAAACGGCGGCAGGCGTTCCTCGACCGAGGCGGTGACGAGCACACGGGTGTCGCCGAAGCTGACCAGGCAGGCGCCCTCGGCATGCTTGGTGAAGGCGGGTTCGAAGCAAAGTTCACGCATCTGGTCGGGCGCGCGGCCGCTGGGGCGCATGGAGGTCTCCTGATAATGGTTGGCGCGCATTAGACGGGTCGGGGCATTCATTCAAACACCGTTCGTCCTGAGCTCAGTTTATCGGATTGCCCCCGGCAACGGATTTCTATTTGATCGGGTAACCCCTACATCTGCCCTCATGAGCGAGCCGATCGGCGATCTTTCCAACCGCATGCGCGACATTTTCCGGCTGGTGGTCGAGGCCTATCTCGCGCGCGGGATGCCGGTCGGGTCGAAGATGCTGGCCGGGAGCGTGAGCCTGTCGCCGGCATCGATCCGCGGGGTGATGCAGGAATTGGAGGAGCGTGGCCTGTTGACCCACCCGCACACCTCGGCGGGGAGAATCCCGACCGAGACCGGACTCAGGCTGTTCGTCGACGGGATAATGCACAGCGCGCTGCCGGGATCGCGCGAGCGCGCCGCGATCGAGGCGGGGCTCAAGGATCGCCCGGTCGAGGAAGCGCTCGCCATGGCGACCGCAACCTTGTCGGGCCTGTCGGCCTGCGCTGGGGTGGTGCTCGCGCCCAAGAGCGAGCTGCGGCTGCGCCAGTTGAGCTTCGTCCCGCTTGCCGCCGATCGCGCGCTGGCGGTGCTCGTCGGGATCGATGGCAGCGTCGAGAATCGCGTCGTTGCGCTTCCTGCCGGGACAAATGCGATCGCGCTCTCCGAAGTCGGCAATTATGTCAGCGCGCGTTTGTCGGGGCTTACGCTGACCGAGGCCGAAGCGCGGCTGCGCGTCGAAATCACCGAACGCCGCGACGCGCTCGATGCCACCGCCGCTGAGCTGGTCGCCTCCGGGCTTGCCGACTGGAGCGTCGATCAGGCGCAGCGCCCGGTGCTGATCGTTCGCGGCCAGGCCAATCTGATCGACGAACAGAGCGCCGCCGACCTTGAGCGCGTTCGTCGCTTGCTCGGCGAGCTTGAGGATCGGCAGGACATTGTTCGCTTGCTCGAAGGGGCGCGCGAGGGGCAGGGGTGCCGGATCTTCATCGGCGCCGAAAATCGGATGTTTGCATTGTCGGGCTCATCGGTGATTGCCGCGCCCTACCGCGGGAGCGACGGGCAGGTGGTCGGCGTGGTCGGGGTTATCGGCCCGACCCGATTGAACTATGCGCGCGTCGTACCCATGGTGGATTTCACCGCCCAAGCTTTGACGAGATATATGCAATGATCGATGACAAGGACCTCCACGGCGAAGACCTGCACGAACAAGCGGGGGCGATCCGCGCCGAAACCGCGGCCGACGCCCCCGAACTGGCCGAGCATGACCGTTTGGCCGACCTCGAACGCCAGCTCGAGGAGGCCAAATCGAAGGCGCTTTACGCCGCCGCCGAAGCGCAGAATGTGCGCCGCCGGCTTGAGGCCGACAAGATTCAGGCATCGACCTATGCGGTGACTGGTTTCGCGCGCGACATGCTTGCCGTGCGCGACCATCTCGACCGCGCGCTTAGTCATGTGCCCGAAGCGGCGCGCGCCGACGATGGTCAGAAAAGCTTCATCGACGGCATCGAATCGACTCTGCGCGAACTTGACTCGATCTTCTCGCGTAACGGCATTGAGCGGATTGCGGCAAAGGGTCTGCCGCTCGACCCCAATAAGCATCAGGCGATGGTCGAAATGCCAAGCGACCAGGAGCCGGGCACGGTGATCGAGGAAATGCAGGCGGGCTACATGCTCAGGGACCGGCTGCTGCGACCGGCATTGGTCGGGGTTGCCCGAGCGGGCTAATGGACCTCGCGTTTTTGCGTGTCGGCCTTGATTGCGAGGGTGAAGCGCGGTTCAGCCTGAGCGCCCCCGCCTGAGATCAGGGCGGCGGCGATCCGGCCGACCTCGGGACCATGTTTGAAGCCATGCCCCGAC
>JBKJTQ010000186.1:0-3768 GCA_046589895.1 Sphingomicrobium sp. | reverse complement strand
GCGCATGGGCAGGAGCGGATCCTGGTCAATTGCGCGGGGGTCGCCAATGCGGTCAAGACGGTCGGCCGCGACAAGGAAACCAAGGCGCCCAAGCTTTACCCGATGAACCAGTTCGAGCTCGCAATCGGGATCAACCTGATCGGCACCTTCCGCTGCATCGCTTATTCGGCGTTCGGCATGGTCGGGACCGACCCGCTCGACGACAATGAGCGCGGGGTGATCATCAACACCGCCTCGGTCGCCGCCGAGGACGGCCAGATCGGCCAGGCGGCTTACTCCGCATCGAAGGGCGGGGTGGTCGCCATGGCGCTGCCGATCGCGCGCGATCTGATGAACGACGGGGTGCGGGTCAACACCATATTGCCGGGCATCTTCAAGACCCCGATGATGGCGATGATGCCGGCCCAGGTGCAGGACGCGCTCGCCGCGCAAGTCCCGTTTCCCAAGCGGCTCGGCACCGCGGAAGAATATGCGCGCCTTGCGATCTTCATCATTGAGAACAGCTATTTAAACGCCGAAAGCATTCGTTTGGATGGCGGGATACGGTTGGCGCCGCGTTGAGGATCAGCCCCATTACCGCTCATTCTGAGGAGCCATTGAGCGAAGCCGAACCCGCGTCTCGAAGGATCCTTCGAGGCGAGGCCGCGACAGGCTCAGCCTTTCCTCAGGATCAACGGTGATGGGGGTCGACGAACCTGCCTTACTCGAAGCCTGCGTCGTCGCGGCGCGCGCGGCGGGGGCCGAAATATTGAACCTTGTCGCGGCGGGGTATGAGGTCGAGGTCAAGCCCGACCAATCCCCCGTCACGCTGTGCGACCGTGCCGCCGAGCGCATCATCCTCGACGCGCTGGCACTGGCCGCGCCCGGGGTTCCGGTGATCGCCGAAGAGGAGGTTGCGGCGGGGCGGATCCCGGCGCACGGCGAGATTTATTTCCTCGTCGATCCGCTCGATGGGACCAAGGAATTCGTTCGCGGCGGCGAGGATTACACCGTCAACATCGGGCTGATCGTCGGCGGTGTGCCGCGGCTCGGGGTGGTCTATCAGCCGCCAGTCGATCGGCTGTGGGCAGGGCTGGTCGGCGAGGGTGCGTTCCTCGAAGACCTCTCAGGTCGCGTTGCAATCGATACTCGGGAGCTCGGCGAGGTGCGCGCCGCGGTCGCTTCCAAGTCGCATTTCAACCAGGCGACCGCCGACTATCTTGAGCGAGCGCTCGGCGTGTGCGGCCACGTCTCTGTCGGAAGCTCGCTCAAATTCTGCATCGTCGCCGAGGGCCGCGCCGACATTTATCCGCGGCTGTCGCCGACCAGCGAGTGGGACACCGCCGCGGGACATGCGGTGCTGCTCGCCGCAGGGGGGCGGGTCGACGGGCCCGACGGTAACCCGTTGACCTATGGTAAGAGCGCTTTCCTCAATCGTGGCTTCTGCGCGACTGCGGGCTGGAAGGCCCCCGCGATCGCTCCATTTCTGCCGGAGTTCGGCGGCGGCGGGGATATCCCTCAGGGATTGTGAAAAGGGGGCCATTCGATCCACGCTGGATTAATATCGTCGGCGGCGTGGCGACCCTTCTGCATCGAATCGATCTCGCGTCGCGCCGCCACGATCCGCGCGGCAAGCAAGTTCACTGACTGCCTGTCGGCGCTTTGGGAAGTGAATTGACGCAAAACATTGCTCGCCCGGTCGAGCGCAGCGGCAAGATCGGCAAGCCAACAGGCGCGTCGCGCGGCGCGCATAAGGAGAAGGTTTCCGCCGCTTTCCACTCCATTATGCTAAGCTTCAGCGATATAAACGGCGATAAATCTTTGCTCCATTTCGGCGCCATTACGGCATGACAATCGGTCTATTTCGGGCCTAGAAGCCTCCTGCTCGGTGTAATCTAACTCCATAAAGGGGGTCATGATGACCACTGGATTGTCCTATCTCGCGTCCTTCGATCCTGTTCTCGATTCGCGCGCGCCAATTCTGGTCGCGGGGTCGAGCGGAGCCTCGCGGTCGCGCGCGACGCGATGGCTGCAAGAAGCCGGCTGGCGCTCATCGACGGTACCATTTGACGGCGCGCTTGACCGGCTGGCGCTACAGGCCGCGGCGAGCGGGCTGTGGATCGAGGTCGAGGCCGGCGACAGCGGCGATGGGCTCGACCAATTGCTGCGATTTGCCAATAATGAAGCCGCGGCGGGGCGGATGCCGACGATCGTCGCGGCGCCGGCGTCGCTGATCGACCCGATCAGCGCGCGGCTCGACGCGGCGCATACGCAGTTGCTGATCGACCCCGATCCGATCGAGCGTACCGCGGCGCTCGCGCTGATCCGTGCCGAATTCGCCGCCCCTGCAATGCTCCACGACGTCGCGCATGACCCCGCATCGCGTCGGCTCAAACAATTGAGCGACGAGGTCGGGCGGATCGCGGCGACACTCGCGCGACTGTCGACCGGGCCCGAAGGCACCGCCAAGACCGTCGAGCGCCCGGTCGCTCCGAGTGGCGACGTCCCTCCGATCAACGGCGAGACGGTGCGCGCCGTGATCCGCGCGCGGCGCACCCGCGCGCGCTATTTCGACGAGGAATTGTTCGCCGATCCGGCGTGGGACATGCTGCTCGACCTGCTCGCAGCAGAAATCGCGCAGCATCGCGTTCCGGTCTCCTCGCTGTGCATCGCCGCATCGGTCCCCGCGACCACCGCGCTGCGCTGGATCAAGACCATGACCGATAACAGGATGTTCCTGCGCCGCGCCGACCCGCACGACGGCCGCCGCGTGTTCATTGAGCTTGCTCCCGAAGCGAGTCTGGCGCTGCGCCGCTACTTTGCCGAGGTCGGTACGCAAGCGGCGATGTGAGCTGGAAAGCATTTGCCGGTGATGTCAGACTTATCCTACACCTTCAACAAGAGTTTAATCCATTTCGGATGTTGATATTCGGTCCGCGCGGCGCGAAAAGGCGATAGTGAAGAGCGACCGTGATCCGGCCCTGTTGATCGACTTGATGCGGTTTAAGCCCGACTTGATGAGCGCCAATGCGTGGGCGGTCAGCGCGGGCGTCAGCCGAACAGTGTGGACCGACATCCGCCGTCACGCCAATCCGTCGCGCCGAACGCTGGAAAAATTGCTTGCCGCGGCGGGATCGTCGCTCGCCGAGTTTGAATCATTGCGGATCGGCGTGGCGCCGCCGATGCTATACGAAGGCCCGGCCCTCGCGCTTGGCGACGCCAGCGCCAGGCCGTGGGGCGGCGCGCCGCTCGACCCGATACCATTGTTCGCGGTGCGCGCGGCGGGGGGGTGGAGCGGCGACGAAGCGGTGACGTGCATCGCGCTTGACCCCGCGCCCTCGTCCGGCTCGGTCGACCGCCCGAGGAGCCTCGCGTGCGACCTGACGGCCTACGCCGTGGGAATCGCCGACGATGCGATGGCGCCGCGTTTTCGCCGCGATGCCCGCGTCATTGTCGCGCCGGGGCGGGAGGTCGCGGCAGGCGACGATGTGCTCGTTCGACTAAGCGCTACCCCATATGCCCTGCTCAAGCAGCTGATCCTGTTCGGCGAAGCGGCGATCACGCTTCGGCAGCATCATCCCGAGCGGCAATTTGACGTGCCGTTGGCCGACATCGCCGAAATTCATCTTGTCATGGGCGAGGCGATTTAGCGGATCGCCCGTCCCGATCCAACTTCGGATCCTGCCCCCGGCATGATCGCCGGTTGGATGGTGGGCGCTGACGGGCTCGAACCGCCGACATCTTCCGTGTAAAGGAAGCGCTCTACCAACTGAGCTAAGCGCCCGCGCG
>JBKJTQ010000016.1:0-7798 GCA_046589895.1 Sphingomicrobium sp. | reverse complement strand
CCTTGCAGCGCGATCCGCTCTTCGCCATATGCCCGTCCGGGAGTCGGGCGGACGGGATTGTCGCCAACCTGGTCAGATCCGGAAGGAAGCAGCCACAACGATTTCGTCCCGGGTCGTCCCGGCTCCCGCACGGGCATATGGCGAAGAGCGGATCGCGCTGCAAGGCCTGCGCCCTCTCCGACTAGCGATCCAAGTGGTAGGCCGCGCCCGGCATCCGCACCGTCAGCACGCCCTCATCGGGCACACTCAGCTGGCACGCGAGGCGCGAGGTGCGGGTAACATGCGCGGCGAGATCGAGCAGATCGTCTTCTTCCTCGCTGGCTGGCGGCAGAAGCGCGAAATCGTCGCTGGCGACGATCACATGGCAGGTCGAACAGGCCATCGACCCTTCGCAGCTGCCCTCCAGCGGCTGGCCATTGGCCTGCGCAAGATCGAGCAAATTGGTCCCGGCGGGCGCCTCGACGTCGCGGTCAAGCTCCCCGTCGGGCCTGAGGAAGCGAACCCGGGTCATGGCACCAGTGCCTGCGCGTCGGCGGCGGCATTGAGCATTTCGCAGGCCGCAACGATTTCGTCGGTCGTCGTGAAGCGCCCGAAGCCGAGCCGGATCGACGAGCGCGCCTCGCGGTCGCTCAGGCCGAGCGCGCGAAGCACATGACTTGGCCGGCCCGACCCCGAAGCGCAGGCCGAGCCGAGCGAGAAAGCGATTTCGCGGCAGTCCGAAAGCAGTCGCGCGCCGTCGATCCCATCGCGGCGCAAATTGATGTTGCCGCGATAGCGCTGATCCGCGCTACCGTTTAGAGTCCAAACTTGTCCTAAGGTTGCAAGCGCTTTCTCATACAGCATGGCAACATGATTGGGGTCGGTCGGGAGCCGCGCCGCCTCGCCAAAGCCGACGCACAAGGCGGGCGACAACGTCCCCGATCGCAACCCCAATTCCTGCCCGCCGCCGTGGAGCAAGGGCGCGGGTTCGCAGCCGGAGCGCATCCACAACCCGCCGACGCCCTTTGGCCCGTGGATCTTGTGTCCCGACACCGCAACCAGGTGAGGCCCATAAGGGATTGCCAACCGCCCAAGCGCCTGGACCGCATCGCACAGCATCAGCGCACCCGCCTGATGCGCCAACCGGGCGAGCTCGGCGATCGGCTGCACCACGCCAATCTCATTATTGACCAGCATCGCCGCGACCAAAGCGGTATCGCCATCGATTGCGGCTCCAGCGTCACCGAAATTGACCAAACCGTCGCGGCCGACCCGCAAGCGGATGACCTCCACCCCTTGTGCTTCGAGCCAATCGGCGCTGTCGAGCACGGCGGCATGCTCGGTCGCGATCGTGACCAGCTTGCGACGCGGCGAGCGTTCGAACACCCCCTTGATCGCCCAGTTGAGCGCCTCGGTCGCGCCCGAGGTGAAGGCCAGACGGCCTCCGGAAAGCCCGATCGCGGCCTCGACCCGCTCCCGCGCCACCTCGATCGCGGCTGCAGCCTCGCGCCCCTGGCGTGACGGGCTGTGCGGATTGGCGAAGTGGTCCGCGACCCACGGTGCCATCGCTGCCGCGACTTCGGGCGCGACCGGGGTCGTAGCCTGATAATCGAGGTAGATCATGCTGCCTTGCGGCTCCGCTCGGCGATCCGGCGCCACTCGACCAGGAACGCGTCGACCTCGGCGGCGTCGCTGTGCGGGCCGAAGCTGACCCGGATGAAACCGGCGGCGATCTCGGGCGCGACATTCATCGCGGCGAGCACGGCGCTGCCCTGCATCTTGCCCGACGAACAGGCGCTTCCCGCCGAGACCGCAATCCCCGCGAGGTCGAACTGGACCAGCAATGCCGCGCTCGACGCGCCGGGCAGCGCCACCGAACCGATCGTCGGCAGGCGCGGTGCATCCTCGCCAATCACCACCCCGCCGGCTTCGCGCACGCCGTCGTCGAGCCTCGCCCGAAGCGCACCGAGCCGATCCATGTCATAGGGCCGAGCGGCAAGCGCGGCGGCGAATGCAAGCGCGCCAGGCGCGTCCTGCGTCCCCCGGCGATAGCCTTTCTCCTGCCCGCCGACGGGATCGAGCGTTCCAAGATCGCGCACCAGCAGCGCCCCGACCCCGGGCGGACCGCCCAATTTGTGCGCCGACAGAGCGATGAAATCCGCGTCGGGAAGCGGCAACTTGCCCGCCGACTGAGCGCAATCGGCAAGCAGCAGCGACCCGGCGGCGCGAATTTTCTCGGCAATGCGATCGAGCGGCTGGATGATCCCGGTTTCATTATTAACCGCCTGGATCGCGACCAACGCCGGTCCATCGGCGAGCAGGGCATCGAGCGCCGCTTCGTCGATCGGCCCGTCGGGGGTGACGCGAATGACCTGCGAGCGCTCGCCCATCGCATGCGGGACGATGGCATGCTCGGTCGCGCCATGTGCCCGGCCCGCGACCCGCGCCCGCGCTGCGGCAATCTCGACCGCCTCGCTCGCGCCGCTGGTGAAGATGACGTCATGCCGCCAGCAGAGGGTCTCGGCGAGCGAGGCGCGGGCCTGCTCGAGCAAGGCGCGCGCCGCCCTGCCTTCAGCGTGAGGCGAGCTTGGATTGGCCCAGGCGCCAAATCCCTGCTCCATCGCGGCGCGGGCTTCGGGCAGGACGTTGGTGGTGGCAGCGTGATCGAGGAAGATGCGCATGGCGAAAAGCGTCGATATCCTGTCGTTGCCTAAGGGATGCAGCGTCCTATATAGGAGCCGCCGCCGCGGCGCACCCGTTTCGCGGCCCCTTTTTCAGATAGCCCCAGGCGAGCGCTCATGCCCGAAGTGATTTTCCCCGGACCCGAAGGCCGCCTTGAAGGCCGATTCAACCCTGGCCCGCGGCCGCGCGCGCCGGTCGCGCTGATCCTCCACAGCCACCCGCAGGCGGGGGGCACGATGAACAACAAGATCGTCCAGTCGCTGTACAAGGACTTCGTCCGTCGCGGCTTCGCCACCTTGCGCTTCAACTTCCGCGGCGTCGGCAAGAGCCAGGGCGTGTTCGACAATGGGATTGGCGAATTGTCCGATGCCGCCTCGGCGCTCGACTGGGTCCAGCAAATCCATCCCGAAGCCGAGACGACGTGGGTCGCGGGCGTCAGCTTTGGCGCCTGGATCGGGATGCAATTGCTCATGCGCCGCCCCGAAATCCGCGGCTTCATCTCGATTGCCCCGCCGGCCAATATGTATGACTTCAGCTTCCTCGCGCCATGTCCGTCGTCGGGGATCATCATCCAGGGCGAGAGCGACGAAGTGGTCACTCCGCTCGCGGTCCAGAAGCTGGTCGACAAGCTGCGTACCCAGCGCCACATCACCATCCATCACGACACCATCCCGCAAGCGAACCATTTCTTCGCGCATGAACATGATCTGCTGATGAACAGCGTCGATAAATATCTCGACATGCGGCTCGACCCGGCAAGCACGATTCGGTGATTCTCGACCGTTACCCCGGGCCTGACCCGGGGGCCCGCCTGCCTTGAAAAAATCCCTACGCGCAGAAACAAATGGACCCCGGGCCTAGCCCGGGGTGACACCGTTGAGATCACACCGCCCAGATCAGCACGTTGCCGAAAATCACCAGCGCGGCGGCGATCATCAGCAGGCCGCGCTGTCGGTCGCTCCTGACCAACCTGACCCCGCCGATCGCCAAAATGATTGCCGCGATCATCGCTAGAGCGAGCGCGGCGGAGGCTATTGTCGCCACGGACGGCTCCTTTCACCAAGATTTAACCGAGGTTGCCTTATCGTCGCGCGCATGACCAGCATCGACCAGCAACAGGCACGACTCGAAGACGCGTTCAACCGCATCGAGGAGACAATCCTGCCGTGCATCGCGATGATGCTCGACACGTTGCTCGACGCCTCGGCCAACATGGCGACGCTCGACCCCAAGGCACTCGCCGCCGAGCTCCAGACGCTCGCCGCCGAACTTGAACAACTGACGCGCGCCGTCGAGCGCTCAAGCCCCAACAACCTTGAGCCTGGCGAATATCGAGTCGCTTAAGCGACGATCCGGGCATGAAGCGCGGGGTCGATGTTTCCGCCCGACACGATCACGACCATATCGTCGACTAGTTCGACCTTGCCCGCGAGCACGGCGCCAAGCGCCACCGCGCCCCCCGCCTCGACTACCAGCCCATGTTCGCGCCACGCCCAGCGGATCGCCGCGCAAGCTTGATCGTCGCTGACGTTTAGCGCCGTCGCACCTCGCTTTCGCAACACGTCGAAGGTGAGCCGCGAAACGCGCGGCGTCTGGAGCGCGTCGCACAACGTCGTCGGCGCATCGGATTCGACCGGAACGATCGCACCGCCGCGCAGCGAGTGCCCCATATCGTCCCACCCGTCGGGTTCGACGATGATGATCTCGGCGTCGGGACAGGCGAGAGCGATTCCCGCCGCGAGCCCACCGCCGCCGCAAGGAATCACGATCCGCTGGGGCGAACGGCCAAGCTGATCGAGGAGTTCGATCCCAACGCTGCCTTGTCCGGCGATGATAAAGCGGTCGTCGAAGCTCGGTACGAGTGTCGCGCCGGTCTCGGCGGCAATTCGCACTGCGATCGCGACCCGGTCCTCGGTCGTGCGGTCATAGAAGACGATCTCCGCCCCCTGCGCACGCGTTCCCTCAATCTTGAGCGCGGGCGCATCGCCCGGCATCACAATCACCGCCTTCATCCCCAGCCGCCGCGCCGCAATCGCAACGCCCTGTGCATGATTGCCCGACGAGAAAGCGACCACTCCGCGCTGGCGCTCCTCCGCGCTCATCGCCAGCAAGCGGTTGCTCGCACCCCTCAGCTTGAACGCCCCGCCCGTCTGGCAATTCTCGCATTTCAGCCACAGCGCGTGGCCGCCAAGCCGCGCTTCGATCAGCGGCGTTCGTTCGACCGCGCCGGCGATGCGCGCCCAAGCCTCGGCCACATCATCAAGCTTCACCATCGTCATTCCGCACAACTCCTTGAACAGGGTATCTTTTCGCTAAAGCGTGGCATGCGGCGGTCAGGGCGCGGCCCGGCTCGCCCATGGGGTCCAAAAATTCTTTACATCAACGCCTGTGATCCATATATCGCACTTCCGCTGCCCCATGGGGACTTCCAATAACCGCAAGGCAGCCTTGTCGAACACTAAAGCCCTTGGAGGTCCCTTGAATTGCACAAGCATCATCGCGCGCTGGGGTTAGCGAAAGCCCCTTTCGGCAGCCCCGCTGCCGACATCGCCATGAGCCGCCCGGTCCAACCGGTGACGTTGCTTCGCCCGCACGCCGCTGCGCGCGCCGCCCGCTTCTTTGCCGAGAAGTTTCCGGGCAGGTCGCTCTATGCGGTCAAGGCGAACCCCTCGCCCGACCTGCTCCGCATCTTGTGGGATGAGGGGATAACGCATTATGACGTCGCCTCGCTCGGCGAAGTGCGCCTCGTCGCGCAGACGCTGCCCGAGGCGACGTTGTGCTTCATGCACCCGGTCAAGGCCGAGGAAGCGATTGAGGAAGCTTATTTCACCTACGGCGTGAAGACCTTCAGCCTTGATACCGAGGATGAGCTCGACAAGATCATGCGCGCTACCCGCGGCGCGACCGACCTTAGTCTGCTGGTCCGCATCCGCGTCAGCTCGGAGCATAGCAGATTGTCGCTCGCGTCGAAGTTCGGCGCCGAGCCGGGCGAATTGAACCGCCTGCTGTTCGCGACCCGCCAGGCTGCCGATGCGATGGGCATCTGTTTCCACGTCGGCAGTCAGGCGATGAGTCCCGCGGGCTATGCCGAAGCGCTGTCGAAGGTTCGCGACGCGATCGTGGGCGCCGCGATTACGGTCGACATCGTCGATGTCGGGGGCGGCTTCCCGTCCTGCTATCCGGGGATGGAGCCGCCCGCGCTCGAAAATTATTTCGAGGTCATTTCCCATGCCTATGAGGCGCTGCCAATCAGTTATTCGGCCGAATTGTGGTGCGAGCCGGGACGCGCCCTGTGCGCCGAATATGCTTCGGTCCTGGTCCGCGTCGAAAAGCGCCGCGGGGCCGAGTTGTACATCAACGACGGCGCCTATGGCGCGCTGTTCGATGCCGCGCATATCGGCTGGCGCTATCCGGTCCGTCTGGTCCGCGAAGTCGAAAGCGGCACGCGCGACTTGAGCTTCAGCTTCTACGGCCCGACCTGCGACGACCTCGACCATATGGCGGGGCCGTTCGAACTTCCGGCCGACGTCCAGGCGGGCGACTATATCGAGGTCGGGATGCTCGGCGCCTATGGCTGCGCGATGCGCACCGAGTTCAACGGCTTCGGGGTCGAGGAACGGGTGATCGTCGATGACGAGCCGATGGTCTCTCTTTATGGAGCCGTCGAGCCGGCGAGACGTTCCAACGTCGTCAAGCTGTAGAGACTCCCGTCCCGCTCGCAGGAGCGGCTGGGGGAGGGAATGTCCCCACGCTTGAAACTGTAGCAAGCCCTGCCCTAACCCTCCCGCATGCGGGAGGGGGATATTTGGAGCATAGAATGACCACCGACACGCTCATCAAAATTAGCGACGAGTCCGCCATTAACGACACCCGCAAGGCTGAATTGCTGGCCCATCAGGTCGAGCATATCGACATCACGAGCTTCGACGCGCGTCCGATCGTCGAGGCGATGGGCAAGATGAGCTTCACCAGCCGCGACCTTGCGCGCGCCACCGACCTCTACAACCAGATGCTCGCCGACCCGAAATGCTCGGTCATCCTCGTCATCGCCGGATCAACCTCGGCGGGCGGGTGCATGGACCTTTACGCCGAGCTGGTGCGGTCGAACATGGTCGACGCGATCGTCGCCACCGGCGCCGCGATCGTCGACATGGATTTCTTCGAAGCGCTTGGTCACAAACATTATCAGGCGCGCGAAATTCCCGACGACGACACGCTGCGCTCGCTCTACATCGACCGCATTTACGACACCTATATCGATGAGATTTCGCTTCAGGATTGTGATTTCACCATTGGTCAGATCGCCGATTCGCTTGAGCCAAGGCCCTATTCGAGCCGCGCCTTCATCAAGGAAATGGGCAAGTGGCTGACGCTGCATGGCAAGAAGGACAATAGCCTCGTCAAGCTAGCCTACGAGCATGACGTGCCGATTTTCTGCCCGGCGTTCACCGATAGCTCGGCGGGCTTCGGGTTGGTCAAGCACCAGGTCGACGCGATGAAGCGCGGCGGCCATTATATGACGTTGGATTCGATCGCCGACTTCCGCGAGCTGACCGACATCAAGATCAAGGCGGGCACTACCGGCCTGCTGATGATCGGCGGCGGCGTGCCCAAGAATTTCGCGCAGGACACCGTGGTGTGCGCCGAAATCCTTGGCCATGAGGATGTTGAAGTCCACAAATATGCGGTCCAGATCACCGTCGCCGACGTCCGCGACGGGGCCTGCTCGTCCTCGACGCTGCAGGAAGCCGCATCGTGGGGCAAGGTCAGCACCGCGCTCGAGCAGATGGTCTATGCTGAGGCGACCTCGGTCCTGCCGCTGCTCGCCAGCGACGCTTATCATCGCGGCCACTGGAAGACCCGCACCAGGCGCGCTTTTGCCAAGCTGTTCGACTGAGCCACGACCCGACTGAGTAGCCGATTGCAACTCGGATCATTCTCGACCATCCTCCCCGTGGGTTAGGGGAGAACAATCATGCCGAATATAGAGCTGCTTGGGCCGGTGGTAACGCTGGTCGCATGGTCACTGGTGATGATGCTGTGGATGGCGGCAACGCGGTTGCCGGCGATGAAGAAAGCCGGGCTCGGGCTCAATCGGCGCGGCGGGCGCGGGGCTAATCTCGAAGGGGTCCTCCCC
>JBKJTQ010000303.1:0-5684 GCA_046589895.1 Sphingomicrobium sp. | reverse complement strand
CAAATCTCGAAACGGCGATGGCGGCAAAGGCGGTCGCCTAACGGTAAGCGTTGGGCGAGCGCACCCGCTCGCGGCGGATGCCGAAGCCGATGAACCGGCCCGGGATGCGCCGCAACCGCGGAAAGCGATCGAGCAGCCGTACGATCCACGGAGCCTGGCGGATCGGCCCGCCCGGCTGAAGCAGTCGCCCGATCACTCGCTCCTGGGCGAGTTTCTGCGCACTCTGAATGACCCGCGTCGGAAACAGGCGGCGCTGTTGAACCTTGTGCAGGAGCGGATCCACATCCTCACCCCGCGCCAGAGAAGCGGCGAGGATATTCGCCGTGGCGACCGCGTCCTGAATCGCGAGATTAATGCCAATCCCGCCGATCGGCGACATGGCGTGCGCAGCGTCGCCGATGGCAAGCAAACCCGGCCGGTGCCAGCAGGTGAGCCGGTCCAGCTCAACCGTGAGCAGCTTCATGTCGTCCATCGACTTGAGCACGCCTGACAGGTCACCCAATTCGGGAAGGAGTTCTTCAATCTCCGTACGCAAGGCCTTGATTCCGCGCTTGCGCAGGGTTTGCGCGGCGCCCTTGGGGATGACGAAAGCCGATTGCCAATAATCACCCCGATCGATGAGCACGATCAAGCGGCTGCGCTCGACATTGCCGCGAAGACCACCTTGCTGCGAGCGCTGCTTCGGGACTTGGAACCACAAGACGTCCATTGGCGAGCCGAGGCTTTCGAGGGGCAGAAGCTTCAGCTGCCGCACAAGCGATCCACGGCCGTCGGCGGCGATGGTCAGCGGCGCCTGGAAAATTGTTCCGTTTTCCAGCCGCACCCCGGTCACTCGCCCGTCGTCCTCGAGCAAATCGACGACCGGTGCTTCGAGGCACAATCCGAAGCCTGGGAAGGCCTTGGCCTCGTCGCGCAGGAAGTCGAGGAAGTCCCATTGCGGCATCATCGCGATATACGGAGCAGGCGTGTCGAGGTGCGACAGATCGCCGATGGCCCATAAACGGCCTGCAAGACGTAACTCGGCCTTGTCGAGGCGGCTGTGCGGCCGTTCAAGAAATCGCTCGAGCAACCCGAGCTGGTCGAGGATTTCCATGGTCGAGGGATGAACCGTGTCGCCGCGGAAATCGCGGAAGAAATCGGCATGCTTTTCGAGCACGCGCACTTTCACACCCGCGCGGGCGAGCAGCAGTCCCGCCATCATCCCGGCCGGCCCGCCACCGATGATCAGCCCCTCGGTCATTCGACGGGTGCCTGACGGCGGCTAGCGTCACAAAAGTCAGCGGCTGACCGGACATTTTCGCGACCGCGCGCCCCGGTCCCGAACACATTGGGCCCACCGTATGAGCGAAGCAGCGTCATGCCGTCGAGCATCGCAGAAACGTGGCCAGTAGGAAAGTTTGTTTGCCTGCGGTTCTTGGTCAACGCGCGGCGACCGTGACAGAAGCGCGCGCGCATGCTTTTAGGCATCGCATGTCCGGCGCGATGGAAATGACCCCTGCACTCTCCGACGCGCTGACCATCCTCGGCGCGGCGGGAATCGTGATCCCGGCGTTTGCGCGGCTCAAGATCAGCCCGGTGATCGGCTTTATCCTGGTCGGGATCGTGGCCGGGCCGTTTGCGCTCGGCGCGCTCGCCGACGAGACGCCCTGGCTCGAGGCGGTGTCGATCACCGACCCTGCCGGAATCGCGCCGTTCGCCGAATTCGGGATCATCCTGTTGCTGTTTGCGATCGGGCTCGAGCTCAGCTTCAAGCGGCTGTGGGCAATGCGGCGCAAGGTGTTCGGACTCGGCGTTGCCGAACTGGGCGGGTGCGCAGTGCTGATCGGCTTCGGCCTGTTAGCGGCCGGCAACGGGCTTGCCGCGGCGGCAGTGTTGGGGTTCGCGTTGGCGATGTCGTCGACCGCGCTGGTGATCCCGATCTCGGGCACCTCGAGTCCGGTCGGGCGCGCCGCCTTCGCGATGCTGTTGTTCGAAGATCTCGCGCTCGTCCCCTTATTGTTCCTTTTCGCCAGCCTCGGCGGAGCCGAGGGTTTGGGCGGGCTGTTGACGGTGGTGTGGAAGGGCGCGCTGGTGATCGTCGCGATGCTGATCGCGGGGCGGTTCCTGCTCCCGCATCTGTTTGCGCAGGCAGCGCGGACCAAAAGTCCCGAGCTGTTCCTCGCAGTCAGCTTGCTGGTGGTTATCCTCGCCAGCCTCGCGACGAGCGCGGTGAGCCTCAGCCCGATCCTCGGCGCATTGGTCGCGGGGGTGCTGATTGCCGAGACCGACTATCGCAGCGAAGTCGAGCTGGTCACCGCGCCGCTGCGCGGATTGGCGCTGGGCGTGTTCCTGATCACGGTCGGGATGCAGCTCGACCTTAAAGCGCTGATCGCTGACTGGCCGACGCTGCTCCTCGCGCTCGGCGGGGTGCTGATCGTCAAGGCGCTGGTCACCGCGACCCTGCTGCGGCTGTCGGGGTCGCGCAAGGGCACCGCGGCGGAAACCGGGCTGTTGATGGCGAGCCCGTCGGAGACGACGCTTATCCTGCTCGGCGCGGGCGCGGTCGCAGGGGTGATCGACCGCGATGCCGCGGCCTTCTGGCAAGCGGTCACCGCGCTCGGCCTGACGGTCACGCCACTGCTTGCGGCGGCAGGCCGCTGGGCGTCGCGGCGGGTCGACTCGCGTGGCCGCGACGCAATCCCCCCATCGGCGGCTGCAGGGCGGACGGTGATTTTCGGCTTTGGCCGTGTCGGGCGGATGGTCGCTGACATGCTTGAGGAGCATAAACGGCCCTATCTCGCGGTCGATAGCGACATCGATTCGGTGATCGCCGCGCGGGAAACTGGATATGATGCCCTGTTCGGCGACGTCGCGCGGCGCGAACTGCTCGACAAGCTTGACATCGGACAGGCCGCCGCGGTGGTGCTGACGATGGACGATCCGGTGCTGACCGCGCGGATCACGCGGCAATTGCGCGCCGGTCACCCGACGCTTCCGATCATTGCCCGCGCGCGTGACACCGATCATGCCGCGTCACTGTATCGCGCGGGGGTAAGCGACGCCGTGCCCGAAGCGCTTGAAGCCTCGCTGCAACTGTCAGAAGCGGTGCTGGTTGATATTGGGGTGGCGATGGGGCCGGTGATCGCTTCGATCCATGAAAAGCGCTCGCAACTGCGCGCCGACATCATGGCGGCAGGCGAGCTCGACCGTGAGCCAGCCCTGGGGCGGCGGCGCGCGCGCGATGGCCCCCTGGGAACCATGGCCGCGCCCAACGCTTGAGCGCGGATGGAAGAAATTTTCGATTGCCTGGTCATCGGCGGCGGCCCGGCGGGGCTAACCGCGGCGATATATCTTTCGCGCTTCCACCTCGACATCATGGTCGTCGATGGAGGCAAGAGCCGCGCGGCGTGGATTCCGACCAGCCACAATCATGCTGGCTTTCCCGATGGAATTAACGGCGAGGAACTGCTGCGGCGGATGCGCGAGCAGGCGCAACTTTATGGAACGCGGATCGAAACCGGCCAGGTGACCAAGCTCGAAAAGGGCAAGAACGACGGGTGGGTCGCCGAATGGGGTTCGGGGCCGGTCGCCGCGAAAAGCATCTTGCTCGCTACCGGGGTCACCAATCGCCGTCCGCCGATGGACATGGAATTGCACGACGACGCCATGGCGCGCGGGCTGATCCGCTATTGCCCGATCTGCGACGGCTATGAAGTCACCGACAAGAAGGTCGCGGTGATCGGCACCGGCGAGCGCGGGACCGCCGAGGCGCGCTTCCTCAGAAGCTACACTGCCGATTTGACGTTGGTCTCACCCGATCTCCCGCACGAGCTCGACGAGGCGTTGCGCGCCGAGCTGAGCGAGATGGGGGTGACGCTGATCGACGGGCCGGTGACCGCGATCGAGCCTGGCGGCGAGACAATCAATCTCGTCACGGGCAGCGGACGTCATGACTTCGACACCATCTATCCCGCTCTGGGGACCGACACCCATACTCAGCTCGCTGAAATGGTCGGTGCGAGCCTGGCCGGCGATGCCTGCATCAAGGTCGATAGCCATCAACGCACCGGCGTGCCCGGAATTTACGCGGCTGGTGATCTCGTCCACGGGCTCGACCAGATCAGCCATGCGATGGGCGAAGGCGGGGTCGCGGCGACGACCATCCGCAACGATCTGGTAGAAATTAGCCCGCTAAGGCGAGAGTCCCAACCGTCACCCCGGACCTGACCCGGGGTCCATCTTCCTTGGGCGCAAGAAAGCAAGAAAAAGGTGGACCCCGGCTCAAGGCCGGGGTGACGATCTTTCGTTTACGCCAAATATTCGGGGTCGAGGGTGACATGGTCCTCGCCGAGTAGCGCGATCGGGTCGCGGAACGGGATTAGCGAGCGCTTGCCGTCGGACAACAACACTTCGATCAAATCGCCGGCGCCGAAATTTTCGATCCCCGCGACCGTGCCAAGCGCGTTGCCGGTCTTATCGACGCAGGGCAGACCGACGATGTCTGAATGATAATATTCGCCTTCCCCGAGCGCGGGCAAGGCAGCGCGGTCGACCTCGATCAATTGGCCGCGGAGCGCTTCGGCTGCGGTCCGGTCGCTGACCCCGTCGATCCGCGCAATCGCTGTTTTGTTGGCGTCGCGAAGTTCGCGAACTTGACGCACTTCGCCCCCGACATAGACGGTCTTGTGCGCTTTCAGACTGGCAAGGCTGTCGGCGAACAACTTGAGGCGCAGTTCGCCCTTGATGCCATGCGCCCCGGCGACCGCGGCCAGCGCAACGCGCTTCGAACCAGCGGCCGCCGGTGACGTCATCGGCTTTACTCGACCTTGGCGGTATCGTCGGCGCCTTCGGCAGGAGCCGTCGTGGACTCGCCGTCAACACCGTCCGCCAAGGCAGAATCATCGGCGCCCTCGGCGGGTGCGGTCGCGGACTCGCCATTGCTCTCGGCTTCGGGAGCAGCTTCTTCGGTGGTTGCCTCCGCGACGGGGGCGTCCTCGGCAACTTCCTCGGCCGCAGGGGCTTCGGCTGCCGCTTCTTCAACCGGCGTTTCGTCGGCAACCGGCGTTTCTTCGGCGACAGGCGTTTCTTCGGCGACAGGCGTTTCTTCGGCAACCGGCGTTACCTCCGCTGAAGGCGCTTCGGCGGTGGTTTCCCCGGTCACTTCCTCGGCGACCTGCTCTTCGACCGCCGGGGCTGCGGCGGCGGCGGCGGCCGCTTCCTCGGCTTCGGCGGCCTTGGTAACCCGCTCCTCGGCGCGTTCCTTGGCCTTTTCGCCCGGGACCGCCTTTTCGGGGTTGTTGCGCGCGGCGCGCTCGCGAATTCCGGCGGCGTCGAGGAAGCGCGCAACGCGGTCCGAAGGCTGGGCGCCGACCGACAACCAATGCGTGATGCGCTCGCCGAGCAGCTTGACCCTATCGGGGCTGTCCTTGGCGAGGAGCGGATTATAAGTGCCGACCTTTTCGATGAAGCGACCGTCGCGCGGGGCGCGGCTGTCGGCAACCACGATCCGATAATAAGGGCGCTTCTTCGAACCGCCACGGGCCAGACGAATTGCAATAGCCATTTGATTTTCCTTTGTTAGAACTGAATGTTGAGACTTATTTCTTCGAGAATTTGTCAAATCCGGGGGGCAGGTTGAACCCCGCGCCGCCGAGGCCCGGGAGCGCGCCGCCGCCGCCGCCGCCGCCAGGCATCATCCCGCTGAG
>JBKJTQ010000296.1:0-4679 GCA_046589895.1 Sphingomicrobium sp. | reverse complement strand
AGGTGGCGAGTTCGCGGCTCCAGTCGAGCGCGAAACCGATCCGCTTCAGTTGCGCGCGCATCGCCGCGATATTCTCGCGGGTCCAGGCGCCGGGGTGAACGCCGCGCTCGGCGGCGGCATTTTCGGCGGGCATACCGAATGCGTCCCACCCCATCGGGTGCAGCACTTCAAACCCCTGCATTCGCCGGAACCGCGCAAGGACATCGCCCATCACATAATTGCGCACATGCCCGACGTGGATGCGCCCCGATGGATAGGGGAACATCTCAAGGACATAGGCCTTGGGCTTAGGGCTGGTCGAATCGGCGACGAAGCTGCCTGCCTCGTCCCAGCGTTGCTGCCATGCGGGGTCGGCAACCGCCGGGTCGAAGCGGTCGGTCACGGAGTGGAAGCCTTACCCGCTGACGCTAGCGCGGCGCAGATCGCGGGCGCGGGTGAGGATGATGTCCTCAAGCTTCTGGACGGTGGCGGCGGTGACCGGTGCCTCGACCCACGCCCCGCCTTGGTTGACCTGGCGGCTGGCGGCGACACGCAGCGCATCGGCGCGCAAATCCTGGTCGAGGATCGAGACGGTCAGCTTGACGCGCTCGCCGGGGTTGGCGGGGCGGCTGTACCAGTCGGTGACGATTACGCCGCCGTTCGGATCGGCGCTGACCAAAGGCGCGAACGACAAGGTGTCGATGGCAGCACGCCACAAATAGCTGTTAACCCCGATCGTGGTCATCGTCGCGGGCGCAAGCCGGTTCGGTACGCTGCGGTTGCGACTGCAGCCGGCAAGCGCGAGTCCCGAAAGAGCAATGATGGCAAGGCTGTGGGTAAAGCGGGTCATGCACTGTTCCTGGCAAAGCGGTGATAGCGACGCGTTATAGATGCTCGGCCGGGCGCGGCAAGCTGGCAGCGAAGATTGGCATACGGTGACCGATTGTGCCCATCATGTCACAGACCGGGACAATAGACTCACGGGTCATGGAACTGACCGCTTCGCCAAGCTATATCCCATGCACGAAGGAGTGTGTTTTGTGATCGGCGTTCGGGGGACAAAATCAAAACTTGGGGTGGCCATCGCGGCCGCCGTAGTGCTTGCTGTGCCCGCTATCGCCGTTGCCGCAGGAGGCAAATCGCCTCCTCCCGTGTCGCTGTCGTTCGACCGTATCACGACCTTTACCCCGGCTTCGGCCGATCCGCGACTCGCGGCGGCCTTCGCCGGTCGCAGCGCCGCGATCGAGAATTTCAAATTCACCCCCGCCGCTGCCAAGGGCCGTCCGTCGCAAATTCGCGTCGCGGTTCGTGCGCGCGGTCTGGCACCAGCGTCGGTCCGTCCGGTCGAAGTCGCCGCCGGCCCGCTCGTCAGTGCGTTGAACCCCGCCAGCTTCAGCCTTGGCGCCGCGGTCGGGTGGAAGCGCTTTGCGCTCGCCGGCGACGTCGCCAAGGAAACCAGTCCGGATTCGGCTATTGGCAGCCGCAAGAGCGCGGTGGTCGGCGTCAGCTATAACCTCAACAAATTTACTGGCCGACTAGCGCTTGGCGCCGAACGCGGTGACGGTCGTATCGCCGCGCTGTCGCAACCCGATAATGTCTCGGTCGATGTCGGCGCGGCCTATAATATCAACCGCCGGGTCGCGGTCACCGGTGGAGTTCGCTACCGCGTCGACCAGGACCGGATTGCGACGCTTTCCGATCAACGTCGCGATAGCCAGGCGGTCTACGTCGGCACCGCCTTCAAATTCTAAACTCATCGCCGGTCCAGCAGTCGATCCCGGCCCAGCCGTGGAATCCGGCGTCGATCGCCTGTGCGCCGCGAACGGCGTTCATTCCGCCTAGCGCGATGGCCCGCACAGCGGTAATGCTCGCCAACTCCAGCGCGCGTCGTAGCCCGAGCCCCGTCTCGCCGGGATGAGAGCTGGTGGCGTAAACAGGTGACACGAACAGTAGATCCGCATCGCGTTCCGCCCGCGCCTCACCGAGCGAATGAACCGAGCGGCTGATCAGCAGTCCGCCCGCCTCGCCAACGGGATTGTGAACCATCTCGACCCCAAGGTGATGCGCAAGCGCGACATCACCCGCGACCGCGAGAAACAAACCGCGTACCGCGCATAGCCTCGCGACTCGTTCGCCAAATGCCCGATCCGACCGATGATGGCGAAGCACCACTCCGCCGCCCCGCGGGACGCGCTCGATCGCCTCCCACAATGTCTCGCCCAACCTTTGGTCGGTCATCAACCATCTCGTGGGCAGGGTCTGGCGGGTCGGCATCGCGCTTCCTATAGCGCCCTCTATGAGCGATGCCGCAACCCGTCTTGCAACCGTCCGCGCCGAAATCGCCCGCGCCGCCAAGGCCGCGCGCCGTGATCCCGCCGATGTCACGCTGGTTGCGGTGTCGAAGCGCCGCTCGGTGGAGGAGATCATGGCCCTGATCGCCGCTGGGCAGCGCGACTTTGGCGAAAGCCGCGTCCACGAGGCGCAGGATAAATGGCCCGCGTTGCGCGCCGCACACCCCGACGTCCGCCTCCACATGATCGGGCGGGTGCAGTCGAACAAGGCCGCCGACGCCTCCGCACTGTTCGACGTGATCCATTCGCTCGACCGCGTCTCGCTGCTCGACGCGCTCGCCGCCGCGCCCGACCACCCGCCGGTGTACGTTCAGGTCAATATCGGCGAAGAAGAGCAAAAAGGCGGGGTCGCGCTCGGTGACCTCCCCACCTTCCTCGACGCCGTGCGCGCGTCGCCAGTCCCGCTCGCCGGGCTGATGGCAATCCCGCCAATGGAGCTTGAGCCCGGACCGTTCTTCGCCTTCCTCAATGAGTTGGCGCGGCGGCATGACGTCGCTGGGCTGTCGATTGGCATGTCGAACGACTATCCCGCCGCAGTCACCCTCGGAGCGACCATCGTCCGTGTCGGCACTGCGCTGTTCGAGGATTAAAGGGAGTCTATTGCTCACGCTCCGCGGCAATGCGCGATCTGATCGCCAAGCTTGCGTGTGGGCGATGCGGCGGGAATAGGGGGCGCCGTGACCGACCCGCATGAGATTCTCCACGACCGTTTCGGTTTTTCGCACTTCCGCGGAGTGCAGGAACAGGTCGTTGACCGCGCGATGGCGGGCAAGCATGTGCTCGCGGTAATGCCGACCGGGTCGGGAAAGTCGCTGACCTACCAACTTCCGGCCTTGGCCCGCCGCGGCACCGGGATCATCATCTCGCCGCTGATCGCGCTGATGCACGACCAAGTGCGTTCGGCCGAGGCGTTCGGGATTCGCGCCGCCGCGCTGACCAGCCTTAGCGAGGATCCGCGCGCCATCCGCGACGCGCTCCGCGATGGCCAGCTCGACCTGCTCTATGTCGCGCCCGAACGCGCCAGCGGCGAAGGCTTCGCGCAACTGCTTCAGGAAACGGAGATCGCCCTGTTCGCGATCGACGAGGCGCATTGCGTCAGCGAATGGGGCCATGACTTCCGTCCCGACTATCGCCTGCTGCTTCCCTTGCTCGACCGCTTCCGCGATGTCCCGCGGCTGGCGCTTACAGCGACCGCCGACCGCCGCACCCGCGCCGACATCCTCACCCAGCTGGGCATTCCCGAAGAGGGCTTGATCATCGCCGGGTTCGACCGGCCCAATATCCGCTACCACGTCGTTCCACGCGACGGCGTGGGCGCGCAGCTCAAAACCTTGCTCGGCGACCATAGTGGTCCCGGGATCATCTACGCCACCAGCCGCGCCGCGACCGAGAAGCTGGCCGAGCAATTGGGCCGCACCGGGCGCGCGACGCGCGCTTATCATGCGGGGCTCGACGGCACGGTGCGGCAGCGCAACCAGTCGGCGTTTGTCGCATCGGAGGATATGGTGATCGCCGCGACGGTCGCGTTCGGGATGGGGATCGACAAGCCCGACGTGCGCTTCGTCGCCCACGCTGGGACGCCCAAATCGATCGAGGCTTATTATCAGGAAACCGGTCGCGCGGGGCGCGACGGCGACCCCGCGGAAGCGTGGCTGTTCTGGGGTGCCGACGATTTTGCTCGCGCGCGGCGCCGGATCGAGACCGAGGTCGAGCCAGACCGCCGCCCCGGCGAGCGCGAGCGGTTGAACGCGCTCGCGGGCTTCGTCGAGGCCGCGACCTGCCGCCGTGCGATCCTGCTGCGCCATTTCGGGGAGGAGCCCGCCGCGAGCTGTGGCAATTGCGACAATTGCTTGTCCCCTCCGGCAACGATCGACGTCAGCGAAGTCGCGCGCAAATTGCTGTCGGCGGTGTTCCGCACCGAAATGCGCTTTGGCGTGGCCCATCTCGCCGCGGTGCTCGGCGGCGACGACAATGAGAAAGTGCGTCAGTTCGGCCATCACAAGCTGTCGGTGTTCGGGATCATGAGCGCCGAGGAACTTGCGCTGGTGCGTGCCGTGGCGCGCTCATTGCTCGCGCGTGACGCGCTGCGCAGCGACGATTATGGCGGCCTGAGCTTCGGGCCGGGCGCCAAGGCGATCCTCAAGGGCGAGGAGCAATTGGTGATCGCGCTCCCGCCCAAACGCATCCGCAAGTCGCGGACAAGCAGCGCAGCGGACCTGCCGCACGACCCTTTGTTCGAGGCGTTGCGCGCGTGGCGCCGGGCGACCGCCAAGGAAATGGGGGTGCCGCCCTACGTCATCTTCCACGATTCGACGCTTCGGGCGGTCATCGCCGCGCGGCCTTCGTCGC
>JBKJTQ010000130.1:0-4716 GCA_046589895.1 Sphingomicrobium sp. | reverse complement strand
CGCCCGCGGCGAGTCCGAGTTTGCTGGGAACGTCGAGCGCGATCAACGTGACGGCGACAATCGCGAGCGCGAACAGTCCGAACGCCCAAGTCGCCAGCCGATGGGCCTCCTGCTGCTCGACCGCGAGCTTCTGCGCGAGTTTCTTCGGCACCGCCATGCGCGTCGGCGCCTTGCGGCCCGGGGTCCGCGCGCCCCCCCCGCGCTTGACGTGCGCCGCGCCCATCAGCTGTTCAACGCTTCGGCGATGATCCGTTCGACCAGTTCGCCATATGAAATGCCCTTATGCCTGGCTTGTTCGGGAACGAGGCTCAGCGGGGTCATCCCCGGCTGGGTATTGACCTCAAGCAGGTATAGCCCCGCCTCGCCCTGCTCATCGTCCCAGCGAAAGTCCGAGCGCGACGCACCCTTGCAGCCGAGCAAGCGATGCGAGCGCAGCGCCATCGCCATCATCGCCTCGCCAATAGCTGCGGGCACGTCGGCTGGACAGACATGCTCGGTCAATCCGTCGGTATATTTGCTGTCAAAATCATAGAATCCGGCCTTGGGCTTCAATTCGGTGACGCACAAAGCCTCGTCGCCAAGCACCGCGACGGTCAGCTCTCTACCGCGGATGAACGGTTCGGCGAGCAGGCGTTCGAAATGCAGCCATGGCCCTTCGGCGCGCGCGCTTATCGGCTGGCCGTAATTGCTCTTATCGGTGACGATCGCGACCCCGACCGAGCTGCCCTCATTGACCGGCTTCAGCACATAGGGCCGCGGCATCGGGTCGCCTTCGTAAAGCGCCTTGCTCTCGACCATCTTGCCCTTGGGCATCCGCACCCCCCCGGGGACGAGCACCATCTTGGTGAGCTCCTTGTCGATCGCGATCACCGACGTCTCCAGCCCGCTGTGGGTATAGGGGATCTGCATCAGGTCGAGCATTCCCTGGACCGTGCCATCCTCGCCCGGTGTCCCATGAAGCGCGTTGAACACGACGTCGGGGCGAAGCGCGGTGATCACCTGAGCGACGTTGCGATCCATATCGACCCGCGACACATTCGCATAACCACGCTCCTCAAGTGCATCAGCGACCCCGTTGCCGCTCATCAGCGACACCGGCCGCTCGGACGACCAGCCGCCCATCAGCACGACGATGTGGATAGTCTTGTCGAGCCCGCTCATTCCACTCCGATCCGCTGGATTTCCCATTCGAGGATGATGTTGGTCCGGTCGTAAACCCTGCGGCGCACTTCCTCGCCCAATTCCTCAATCTCGGACGAGCTAGCGTTACCGAGGTTGAGGAGGAAATTGCAATGTTTCTCCGACACTTGGGCATCGCCGATGCGTAAGCCCCGGCAATCGGCGGCGGCGACCAGTGCCCACGCCTTATGCCCCGGCGGATTCTTGAAGGTCGATCCGCCGGTGCGGCTGCGCAGCGGCTGGCTCTTCTCGCGCGCCGCGGCGATGCGATCCATCTCGGCGCCGATCACCGCCGGGTCGCCGGGGATGCCCTTGAACACCGCTTCGACTACGATTGCGCCCTCCGGCAATGCGGAGTGCCGATAGGTATAGCCAAGCCGTTCGGCGGGCCACTCTTCGACGCTACCGTCCTTGAGCAGGACGGTGCACCCAATGAGGATATCGACCACTTCGCGGCCATAAGCCCCGCCATTCATCCGCACGAACCCGCCCACCGTCCCGGGAATCCCGCGCAGGAACTCAAGCCCGGCAATCCCAGCGTCGCGCGCGGTCGAGGAGACGAGGATCCCGCTCGCCCCGCCGCCGCACTTGAGCGTCAATTCGTCGAGCCGCTCGATCTTGGCGAACGCCTTGCCGAGCCGGACGGTGACTCCCGGCACCCCGCCATCGCGAACGATCATGTTCGATCCCAGCCCGAGCGCCATCACCGGGGTGTCGGGATCGAGAGCTTCGAGAAAGGCCGTCAGATCATCACGGTCGGCGGGTTCGAACAGCAATTCCGCCGCACCCCCCGACTTGAACCACACGAGCGGGGCGAGGGGAGCGTCGGGCTTTAACCTCCCCCTAATTCCGTTCGTCCTGAGCCTGTCGAAGGGCTGTTTTTCGGTGGGCAGCGTGGTCATTTCGCCGCCCTCGCCGTGGCGATCCCCGCGCCAAGCCCCGCCGCCCATTTGGTGATATCGCCCGCGCCCATGCATATGATCATGTCGCCCGCCGCGGCGAGATCGCGGAGGTTGGCGGCGAGGTCGGCGGCGCCGTCAACGGTCTTGACCATGCGGTGGCCGTGCGCGCGAAGCCCTTCGGCGAGCGCGGCGGCATCGATCCCCTCGATCGGCTCCTCGCCCGCAGCGTAGACCGGCGCGACGAACACCACGTCCGCGTCGTTGAACGAATTCTGGAAATCTTCCATCAAGTCGCGCAGCCGGGTGAAGCGGTGCGGCTGGACCACCGCGATAACTCGTTCCTCGGCGCTCTCGCGGGCCGCGGACAGCACCGCGCGAATCTCGACCGGGTGGTGGGCATAATCATCGATGATCAGCGACCCGCCGACTTCGCCGACGCGGGTGAAGCGGCGTTTGACCCCGGTGAACTTGCGAAAGCCCCCCGCCAGCGTCGCATCATCGAACCCGAATTCGATTCCCACCGCGATCGCCGCGAGCGCATTCAGGACATTGTGCCGCCCCGGCATCGGCACGAACACGCCCTCGATCATTCGGCGCGCGCCAGCAAGGCCGAGCACCGAGACGTCGAACCTGCTGCCGCCGTCGGCGGGCTCGATATTGACCGCGCGCAGGTCGGCGAGGGTCGAAGTGCCATAGGTCATCACCCGCCGGTCGCGGATCCGGCTCAATATATTCTGCACTTCGGGATGATCGACGCACATCACCGCGAGCCCGTAAAAGGGCACATTTTCAATGAATTCGACGTAGGCGTCCTTGGCCGCGTCGAAGCTGCCATAATGTTCGAGATGCTCGGGATCGATGTTGGTCACCACCGCGATCGTCCCGTCGAGCCTGAGGAAGCTGCCATCGCTTTCGTCGGCCTCGACCACCATCCAGTCGGATGAGCCAAGCCGCGCATTCGATCCATAGGCGTTGATCACCCCGCCGTTGATCACCGTCGGGTCGATCCCCCCGGCATCGAGCATCGCCGCGATCATCGAGGTGGTAGTGGTCTTGCCGTGCGTCCCGGCAACCGCGACGGTCGATTGCATCCGCATCAGCTCGGCTAGCATTTCGGCGCGGCGCACCAGCGGCAGGCGCTTCTCGATCGCGGCTTCGACTTCGGGATTGCCGCGCGAGATGGCGGTCGAGCAGACCACCACCCGGGCATCGCCGAGGTTCGCTGCCGAATGGCCGATCGCAACCGGGATTCCGGCCTTGCGCAGCGCTTCGACCGCATTGCCGTCGCGCTGGTCGCTGCCCTGCACCTGATAGCCGAGATGATGCATCACTTCGGCGATCCCCGACATGCCGATCCCGCCGATGCCGACAAAGTGGATCGTCCCGATCTCGGTGCCCATCGCCTTCATGCCGGCGCTCCGACGGCGAAGCTCAACGGCGTGGCCCTGGCGCTCGCCGGGCCGACCTCGATTGGCGGCAGGCGGCCCGCGATCCGTTCGACGAGGTTGGCGAGGTCGCGTGTCGCGCGCGGCCGCCCGACCGACAAAGCGCGCCCGGCGGCATTGGCGAGCGCCTGCGGATCGCCCGCGATTGCCTCGACTTGGGCGGCGAGCGACGCGGGGGTGAAATCGCGCTGAACGATCATCCGCGCGCCGCCCGCTTTGGCCATTTCACGCGCATTGACGGTCTGGTGATCGTCGGTCGCGATCGGCAGCGGGATGAGAATTGCGGGCCGCCCCGCCGCGGTCAGCTCGGCGATCGTCGACGCCCCGGCGCGCGCGATGACGAGGTGCGAATCGCCGATCCGCGCGGGCATGTCCTCTATATAGGTCAGCAGTTCGGCGGGGATGTTGAGCGCGGCATAGCGCGCTCGCACCGTCTCGATATCGTCGCCGCGGCACTGCTGGACGACCTGCAGCCGCAGCCGCAAATGGCTCGGCAGCAATCCCAACCCCTCGGGGACCACCGAACCGAGGATCGTCGCGCCCTGGCTTCCGCCGGTGACGAGGATTTTCAGCGGCGCGCTGTCGTCGAACGGCGGGAATGGCAATTCGCCGAGCCGCATCACTTCGTCGCGCACCGGATTGCCCACCAGCACTGTCTTGGCGCGGTGCGCGGGCTTAAGCCGCTCGACCTCGGCATAGCTCGTCGCGATCGCTTTTGCTTCCCCGGCAAGCCAGCGATTGACCCGCCCGAGCACGGCATTCTGTTCATGGAGAACCGTCGGCACCCTCGCCGCGCCTGCCGCGAGCAGCGCCGGAAACGCCGGATAGCCGCCAAAGCCGGCCACCACATCGGGGCGATGCTCGCGATACAGGCGCCGCGCCTCGCGCCGCCCATGCATCACCGATCGCACCGCCTTGAGCATCCCGATCGGCCCGCCCCCGAGCCGCCCGGCGGGAAGGATATGGATCGGCACGTCCTTGAATAGCCCGGGATATTTGGCCCCGCGGTCGTCGGTAACCAGCATCACGCAGTGCCCCCGCGCCGACAATTCGGCGGCGAGCGCATGCGCCGGGACCATATGCCCGCCGGTGCCCCCGGCGGCGAGGATGATGTTCATTTCCTGGACTGCTTCTTGGGCTGCACGGTGGGGCGCTCCCCGCTCCATTTCACGACATAAGGCGAGCGCGTG
>JBKJTQ010000095.1:0-6872 GCA_046589895.1 Sphingomicrobium sp. | reverse complement strand
GCCCAGCGGATCAGCGTCCGCACCGCCTCGGCGACTTCGTCGGGAATCGTCAGCGTGGACGGTGCTTCGACGAAATCGCCATCGTCCGGACTAGCCTGCCCTGAGCGGGTCGAATTGGTCATCATCGAAGCTCCCTGGCGATATCATCGGCAACTCCCGCCACCTGCCCGCGAATGTCGGGCACCGCAACGATTTCCCAAAATTCGCTCTTGGTCAGCGGCCCCAGCGCCCACACAAGCTCCCCCGCGCGGCTCGCCCGATCGACGCCCAGGCCGATCCCCAGCCGATCGGCCGCAATCAGCCGGTCGTCGATCATCTGCCGCAACAAAGGATCGCCAGTCCGCCCCATACCCCCTGACGGCCCCGTACAATTGAACACCGCGCTAAATCTTCTTTCCCGCCCGCGGGGGAGGCCGGTGGTGGGACTGCCACGCCGCGTATAATTCACCACCAACTCACCCTTTTCTTCACGAACGGCGGAAATCCGCCCAGCCGCCACCTCCAACCGCCCTTCGCCGATCATCGCGCGCAATTGCTCGGCCACCTGTGGTGCAATGCGGTGGCGATGGGCTTCCCAATGCGGCCGGGCATGGCGCAAAAAGCGCTCTTGCTCGCCCTCGCCAAGCCCGCGCCACAGCAGCTGCGCATGCGGCCGCAGCGCATCGACCGCGGCGCGCCACCCGACCGCTCCGCTGCGCGCCCTGAGCCAGCGCCACAGCGCCAGCACATTGCCCTGCGGCACCTCGTCGATCGTCACCGGCGCGGGCACGTGCGCGGCGTGGCCACGCGGCACCTGCCCGCGCCGCGACAGCGCGACGATCCGCCCGCCATGGCCCGCGACCGAGAGCGACAGCACCAAATCGACCATCGTCAGCCCGGTGCCGAGGATTAGCACGTCGCCGCCCCCGTCTCTCTCCCATTCGCCCGCGACCCGCTCGATCGCCGCGCGCGCCTCGCTTCCCCACGGATTGTTGATGAACAGCGTTGGATCGATCCTCTCGGCAACCCGCATCGGCGCGGGCGGCTGATTGCCCTGCGCGAGCACGAGCGCGCGCGCGCGCGCGTTGCGCCCATCATCGAGCGCGATCCGCCAATCGTCCTCACGAACCGCCGACACCGCTGTCGCCGCGACCAGTTCGACCCCGTCGGCCACCGCTTGGTCGAGAATGGCGCGAAGATAAGTCCCGAATTCGCGCCGCGGCGCGAATGCCCCTGCCTCATGCCCCGCTTCGACGAAATCGTCCGGCGCGTCGGGCCAGGCGCTCATCGTCTCCGCGGGAACGTTGAGCAGGTGCACCGCCTCGCGCGTCGAATAAGCCGTCCCCAGCCCGGCGCGCCCGCCGCCCTCGACCAGCACCACGCTCAGCCCGCGCCTGACGAGCTGTGCCGCCGCCATCGTCCCCGAAAAGCCTCCGCCGACGATCACCACGTCGGCGATGGCATCGTCAGATTTCATAGTCGGGCCACGCCTTGGGGTCGGCCGCGCCCGCCTTGCGCTTGGTCATATGGTCGTGGAGATCGACCACCGTCCGACCCGCGGTTTCGCTGAACAGCCCCGGCACCGCCGCATGGACGAAGCACGCCGCCCCTGCGCCGATCATCCGCACGCCGATGACCACCGCTCCCGCGCCATGGCTCGCCCAGTTCATCCCGAGCGACCGCGGATGGTCCTGAAACAAGCGCCCGATCATTCCTCTCGCTCCCTTGGTCGTAACTGGTGGCCCCGGAGGGACTTGAACCCCCGACCTCTGGTTTAGGAAACCCTTGCTCTATCCAGCTGAGCTACGGAGCCAATGCCTCCCCTTATGGCGCCGCCTTCGCTTAATCAATTCGCGCGGGCTTTATCAATTCGCTCGATCTCGCGGCGGTGGGCGAGCACCGGGATGCGGCTCCGCACCTCGGCGATGCGGTCGAGCTCAAGCTCGACAAACGCCAGCCCCGGCGCGCCGTTCATCTCCAGCACCACCTCTCCCCACGGATCGGCAACCAGGCTATGACCATAGGTCTCTCTGCCATCCTCATGCAATCCCGCCTGCGCCGCCGCGACGACGAATGCCTCGGCCTCGATCGCGCGGGCGCGGAGCAGCACAGACCAATGCGCCGTGCCGGTCGGCACGGTGAACGCCGCCGGGACCGCGATCACATCGGCCCCCGCCTCACTCAGCCGCTGGAACAGCCCCGGAAAGCGCACATCGTAACAGATCGTCAGCCCGAGCGTCCCCAGCGGCGTTCCGCGCACCACCACCGCCTCGTTCCCCGCCGCATATATCGCCGACTCGCGCCAGCTTTCGCCGGTGGGCAAGTCGACGTCGAACAGGTGGATCTTGTCGTAGCGGCCGCGGACCGCGCCGCTTTCGTCGATCACGAACGCGCGATTGCACAGCCTGTCGTCCGGCCCGCGCACCGCGAGCGAGCCGAGATGCACCCACATCCCCGCCTTCGCTGCCGCGTCGCGCACCGCCGCCAGCACGACATCCTCGCTTTCTTCGCGCGCCGAGCCCAGCGCGCGCTCGCGGTCGCGGTCGAGCATTCCGGACATTTCGGGGGTGAACAGCATCGCCGCGCCCCCCGCCTTGCTCTGGCTCACCGCCTCGACCAGCCGCGCGGCGTTAGTGGCGGGGTCGATCCCGCTCTGCGCCTGGCAAATCGCGATCTTCACCTTGTTCATGCAGCAAGCAACGCGTCGAGCTTCCCGTCATATTCGAGCGACATCAATGCATCGCAGCCGCCGATATGTATCCCGTCGATGAAGATTTGCGGAACCGTGGTCCGTCCGCGCGCGCGCTCGACCATCTCCTCCTTCGGAGCCCCGCCGCGATCAACTGCAATCTCCTTAAAGTCGATCTTTTTCATCTCAAGCATGCGCTTGGCGCGAATGCAAAAACCGCAGGTCATCTTGGTGTAGATTTCAACCGTCGCCACTTTATTCTCCCGTGTTGCTCCTGACCTAACGCACAAGCAGCGCCTCGCGCACCACTCTTGCCCAGCTGATCAACTCAACTCGTCCCGCGCCTGCCTTGCGCAGTGCCTTGGCACATGCCGCCGCGGTGCTCCCGCTGGTCAGCACGTCATCGATCAAGATCACCGTCTCCCCCTCAAGCCGCCGACCCCCGCCCACCGCGAAGGCTCCGCTCACCGCCTGGCGTCGCTGCGCCTCGTTCATGCCCTTCAACGGCGGGGTCGGCCTGACCCGCCGCAGCAGATGCTGGTCGACCGGCATGTCCCAGCTTTTGCCCAGATGCCGCGCGACCAGCCCCGACTGGTTGAACCCGCGCCACCACAGCCGCCGCCGATGGAGCGGCACCGGGACCAGGATCGCGTCGCTGCTCGGCCCGCGCAGCGGCGCCATATAGCGCGCCATGGTCCGCGCCAACGCGACCTTGCGGCCATATTTGAGCTTCAAGGCAATCACCCGCGACAACGGTCCATAAGCCACCGCCGCCCGCATCCGCTCAAGGGGCAGGGGCACGGCGAGGCAGCGCGCGCAAAGCTCGGCAGCGGTTGCTTCGAGCGGGATTCCGCACCGCTCGCACCCCTGGTTGCCGAGCCAGTCGAGCGTTAGCCAGCAATCGGCGCAAAAGCCGTCAACTTCGTCGATGATCTCGGCGCACCCCGCGCAGCGCGGCGGTAGCGCGAAGTCGAGCACCGCCTTCCACAACCGCCCGATCGGGGAAAAAGGGAGCATCGCCATCCCCCCTTGTCGCGTGACGCACGCCGCCGCACAAGCCGCCCCGTGACCGAATCTCTTGACCTGTTCGACCGCCGCCTTCGCGGGCTGCGTCGTGACCGCGCCGCGCGCGTCGGGCCCGAGCTGTTCCTCCACGAGCGCGCCTTCGCCGAATGCCTTGACCGCCTTGGCGGCATCGCGCGCTGCTTTGAGCACGCCTTGCTGATCGGCGTTCCTGACCCCGGCTGGGTGACGCGGCTCAGGGCCCACGCCGACACGGTTGAAAGCGTCGACCCCGGTGCCTTGTTCGCCACCGCCGCGCATGGCGTTCACGCAGAGGAGGACCGCCACAACTACGGCATCGCGCGCTTCGACCTTGTCGTCGCGATCGGCACGCTAGACACCGTCAACCAGCTCGGCCCCGCGCTCGCCGCGATCCGCCGCAGCCTTCGCCCAGACAGTCCGTTGCTCGGCGCGCTCGCCGGCGGCGACAGCCTGCCTTCGCTGCGCCGCGCGATGCTCACCGCCGACCGCCTCACCGGCCCGGTCGCGGCGCGCATCCACCCGCGCATCGAGCCGTCGGCACTCGCCGCCTTGCTCGGCGCGGCGGGCTTTGTCATGCCCGTGGTCGACGTCGATCGCGTCGCGTTGCGCTATCAAACCCTCGCCGCGCTGGTCCGCGACCTGCGCGCAATGGGCGCCTCGAATATGCTCGTCGAGCAAGCGCCGCCGCGCGACCGGGAGTGGGCCGCACTTGCCGCTGCGGCCTTCGCCGCCGAAGCGGTCGATGGCCGCACCGAGGAGCGCATCGACCTGCTCCATTTCCTCGGCTGGAGCCCAGCGTGCTAGGTGCCAATCATGGCGCAAGCGCCGTTAACCGGGCTTGCCATACTTTTTATTAATTCAGATCGGTCACCATCATAGCGTGGACCAAGACCGGAAGGAGGGTGGCATGCTTGCTATCCGGAAAGTTTTCCGTCGCCTGCGCTCGGACAAGCGCGGTGCGACGGCGATTGAATATGGGCTGATTGCCGCGCTGATCATCATTGCCATGCTCGCCGGCCTCGGGACGCTTGGCGGCGGAGCGAACGGCATGTGGGGCAAGATGGCCAATAAGGTCGTTCTCGCCGGCTGAGCGAAGTCCAGCGATCCGACGATGAAACGCGGAAGGTTTTCACTGTAGCGTGGACGCAGATCGCTCTAGCTTCGTGCGCGCACGCCATAGACGACCAGTTTGACCTTCTGCCCCGGCACCAGCGCGGCGCCGTTCGCCAGCCCGTTGAGCGACAGGAAGCGCTCGACGCGATAATCGCTATACGCCATCCGCGACGCAAGGCTCGCGGACGTATCACCGCGCCTCACCACTACCACATCAATCACCCGCGGCCGGATCGCGGCGGCTTCGGCGGGGGAGATGCGGCGTAGCGAATTGAGCATCGACGCGAACGGCTGCATCCCCTGCCCGCCGCGTGTCAGCATCACGAAATGATAGGCCGTGTCGCGGTCGAACTGATAAGCCATCACGCTCAAATCGACCACGCCCGACGAGGTTTGCGCGCGCCCGGTGACAAAGCCGGCGGGAAGCCCGTTGATCGTGGTGCGCTGAAGCGGGGATAGCGCGACCTGCGCCTTGCCCTCGGTCAATCCATAGATGACTTGCCCGATATAGCCCTCAAAGTCGCCGTTAAAGCGCCCGGTGCTGAATTGCGCCTGCCCGCCCGACCCGGCGATGGTCACCGCGCTTGCGCCATTCTGCATCTGATAACCCGCGGGCACGGCGAACTGGAGCCGCAAGTCTGGGTGGATGAAGCTGCGCCCGTCGATCACGCCTTGCGCGGGATCGTCGTCGACGATCAGCCCGTCGATCTGCCCCAGATAGGCGTCCCGATTGCGCAAACCCGAGCCCGCTCGCGGGCTGCGCTGCGCCAGCGTTGCCGCCTGGCGTAAACGATTCTCGTTGAGCGGATGGGTCTGCGCCCATTCGGGGGTCGACCGGTTGCTGCGCCCCTGGACTCGCGCCTCAAGCGCGCTCGACCGGCTCAGCGCGGCGAGCATCGAACTGCTCGCCAGCGGGTCATAGCCCGCGTCGCTCAAATAGCGAATGCCCAGCGTGTCCGCCTGATATTCCTGGTTCCGCGAAAAGCTGAGCGTGTTCAATTGCGCGCCTTGCGAGAATAGGTTGCCAATCGCGCTGCTCCCGACCGCCGAGCCGAGCACCGCGCCGAGCACGCCTAGGATCGAGTTGCGCCGCGACACCGATTGACGCGCCTGGGCGTGGCGCGCGGCGATATGCCCAGTCTCATGTCCGAGGACGAAGCCGAGCTCGGCCTCGTCGTTCATCAGGCTCATCAGCTGGCGCGTGACATAGACGTAGCCGCCGGGCAGCGCGAAGGCATTTTCGACCGCCGAATTCAAGGCAGTGAAGCGCAGCGTCTGGCCCGGCAGTCCAGAGGTCGCCGCGACGCGCCGCCCGACGCTTTCGACATAAGCCCCGCGCGCCCCGGTTTCGGCACCGCCATATTCGGCGAGCAATTGCGGATGCTGGCGCTGCGATTCGGCGACGTCGCGCTGGCTCAGCCCGCGCACCTGGGCGATCGCAATCCCCGAAGTGGCAAGCGCGGTGGCGGCAAGGAACAGGTGGCTGGTACGCATCATCATCTCCGTCGGGACAGGCGGTTACGCCGGATCAACCCCGCGCGATCGATGTGGTTCCGAAACAGACTCTAACCGCCGAGCGCAAGGTATTTGGCGCGGCGCTGCTCAAGCAATTGCTCGCCGCTGAACGTGGCGCAGCGATCGAGTTCCTCGATCAGCGCGGCCTTGAGCGTGTCGATCGCCGCGCCGGGGTCACGATGCGCCCCGCCGGTCGGTTCGGGGATGATGCGGTCGATCACCTTGATCTCGGCCAAATGCTGCGCGGTGATGCGCATCGCCTCGGCGGCGTCGGCGGCCTTGTCGGCGGTGCGCCACAGGATCGAGGCGCAGCCCTCGGGCGAAATCACCGAATAGACCGCATGCTCGAACATCAGCACGCGATTGGCCGCAGCCAGCGCCACCGCGCCGCCTGACCCGCCTTCTCCGACCACCACCGCGATCAGCGGCACCTTCAATGCCAGGCATTGCTCGGTCGACCGGGCGATCGCCTCAGCCTGGCCGCGCTCTTCGGCCTGCACCCCCGGGAACGCGCCCGGCGTATCGACCAGTG
>JBKJTQ010000020.1:0-5129 GCA_046589895.1 Sphingomicrobium sp. | reverse complement strand
AGGCGATCCCCGCGACCAGATAGAACAGCGCCTGGGCAAGCACCGGCCAGTCGCCGACGAACCCCGAGAGCGACGCCACGAGCACCACCCACACCGCGATCAGCAACAGGATTGAGAATACCCCGACGGGCTTGCGCCAGCTTGGTTCGGTCATTCGAACATCTCCAGTCCGTCAGGGGAAGCAAAGCCGTCGAGCGCAATGTCCCACGGATCGGGGTCGAGCAAAGTGTCAATCCGCTGGAAACGCCAGCCGCAGCCGATCAGCCGCGCGCCTGCGGCCTTCAGCCCGGGCAACGCACGGTCGTAATGGCCCTTGCCCATGCCGATGCGATTGCCCCGGGCATCGACCGCGACGAGCGGCATCAGGATGAGGTCGGGCGAGACCATCTCGGCATCGGGCGCGGGTTGGAGGATTCCCCACGGGCCGGGTTCAACCGGGGCGCCTGCGCGGAAGGTCATGCGCGAATCGCGGTCAACGAAAAAGGGAAAGGTCAGGCGAAGGTGTGCCCAGGATGCCTGTGCCATCGCCGGGAGCGGGCTGATCTCGTCCTTCATCGGCGAATAAGCGGCGACGATGCTCGCGGCAGTGAACAAGGGCCCAAGCGCCTCCGCGAGCGAATCTTCCAGCGCGGCGCGGGCGTCGCGGTCAAGCGAGGCGGCATAATCGCGCCGCCGATCGCGCATCGCGGCGCGAAGCTCGCTCTTGTCGGGGTAAGGGAAAGTCATGTGACGGGACCACCTTGGCCGTTTGCCATGAAATCCTCTGACGCCAAAAGCATCAGGTGGGGACCATGTGCGTCGGACCCCAATGGAAACAGAGTGGTCCGGGCAGGGACAGCCCCCTAGGATAATGAATCGCCTCAGGGATATCCGAAAGCTCGTACGAGGCAGTACCCGTCGCTCCCTATCTAGGCGCTTCGGTCGGCCTCCTCAAGGGCCGCGGCGAGCGATTCAAGCCGTTCCGCGACTTTGCTCGCGCGATCGACCAGCTCGGGATCGGGCCCGCTCGGCAAGTCGACCTCGCGCCCGTCGACAATCTGGTCGGCAAGCAGCAGCGAGGCGAACAACAGCAAGCGCGATTCGGAAAGGGTGCCGAGGCCGGCAAGCGCTTCCTTGCTTTTGGCATCGACCAGAACCCCCGCGGCGCGGAGCGTTTCTTCCTCGCCCGCGCGGCACGCGACGAGGTAATTGCGCCCGGCGATGGTCAGCTCGACCTCGGCCATCAGCGCGCTGCCCCGGCGGCGCGAATCAGTTCGTCGAGCTCGGCGACAACGCTCGCGACCTTGCCGCGCAGCGCATCGTCGCGGCCGCGGTGCATCGCCCCGCGCTCAACTGAGCGTTCGATGCGCATCAGCGCGCGCTCGGCGCGGTCGAAGGCTTGGTCGAGGGACGATTGACTCATTGACGGTTGGACTAGGCATATTGAAACCACTTGCCAAGCCGGGTCCAAGGTTGACGCTGCACGGTCCAGCGACAATAGGCACCAAATTATCGGCCCAGCGACAAGCAGGCGCGGCCGCCCGAGTGGAGACTTCATGCCGACGCAACGCCGACTCGCCAACGCTATCCGCGCCCTGGCGATGGATGCGGTCGAGGCCGCCAATTCGGGCCATCCGGGGATGCCGATGGGCATGGCCGATGCCGCGACCGCGCTGTTTACGCGGCATCTGAAGCATGATCCGAACAATCCCAACTGGCCCGACCGCGACCGCTTCGTGCTGTCGGCGGGTCATGGTTCAATGCTGATCTACGCGCTTCTTCACCTGACCGGTTACGCGCGCCCGACGATCGACGACATCCGCAATTTCCGCCAATTGAGCAGCCCGTGCGCGGGGCACCCCGAAAATTTCATGCTCGATGGGGTCGAAAGCACCACCGGGCCGTTGGGGCAGGGGTTGGCGTCCGCGGTCGGGATGGCGATTGCCGAGCGCCATTTGAACAGCGTCTATGGCGACGAACTGGTCGACCATCGCACCTTTGTAATCGCCGGCGACGGTTGCCTGATGGAGGGCATCAACCATGAAGCCGCGGGGCTCGCGGGCCATCTGAAGCTCGGCCGGCTGATCGTGCTGTGGGACGATAATCGCATCACCATCGACGGATCAACCGACCTTAGCCGCAACGAGGACGTGATCGCGCGCCACGCCGCAATGGGCTGGCACACCGTCGAATGCGACGGGATGGACAGCGCGAAGGTGTCGAAGGCGATCGACGAGGCTTACGCCGACATGCGCCCCTCGCTGATCCGCTGCAAGACGATCATCGGCTATGGCGCGCCGACCAAGCAGGGCACGTCGGCGACGCATGGCGCGGCGCTTGGCGCAGTGGAAATCGCGCTTGCCCGCAAGGAATTGGGCTGGTCCGATGAAGCGTTCGTGATCCCCGACGACGTCGCCAAGGGGTGGCGCGACGCGGGTGCCCGCAGCGCCAAGGCGCGCGCCGAATGGCACCGCCGCCTCGACGCGAGTGAGAAGAAAAGCGATTTTCTCGCACGGGTCGAGGGCAAGGTCAGCGACGAATGGCTCAAGCCCTATCTCGATGCGTTACTCGCCGACCCGCCCACCGTGGCGACGAGGAAAGCGTCCGAAATGGCGCTCGAGGCCATCAACACCGCGGTGCCGGCGACGATCGGCGGATCGGCCGACCTCACCGGGTCGAACAACACCAGGACCAAGGCGATGCAGCCGCTCGATTCGGCGAATTATGGCGGGCGCTATATTTATTATGGCATCCGCGAGTTTGGCATGGCCGCGGCGATGAACGGGATGGCGCTGCATGGCGGTGTGGTGCCCTATGGCGGGACGTTCCTCGTCTTTTCCGATTATTGCCGCAATGCGATTCGGTTGAGCGCGCTCCAAAACGCTCGCGTCATCTATGTCATGACGCATGATTCGATCGGACTTGGCGAGGATGGACCGACCCACCAGCCGGTCGAGCATCTCCAGTCGCTGCGGCTGATCCCCAACCTGACGGTCTATCGCCCGGCCGACGCGGTTGAAACGGCGGAATGCTGGGCCGCCGCGCTGGCCAGCGAAGGACCGAGCGTGCTCGCTTTGTCGCGCCAGAACCTCGCGCCGATGCGGATTGATGCGGCGACCGAGAATTTGAGCGCGCGCGGCGCCTACCGCCTCAAGGATGCTTCGGCGGCGCGCAAGGTGATTCTCCTCGCGACTGGTTCAGAGGTCGAGCTTGCCGCCGAAATTGCGATGCGGCTCGAAGCGCAGGGGATTGGCGCCGACCTTGTGTCGATGCCCTCGACCGGGCGGTTCGACATGCAGAATGCGGCCTATCGCGAGGATATTCTCCCCGACGTATCGAACAAGCAGATTTTGCGCGTCTCGATCGAGGCGGGAACGACGATCGGTTGGGAGCGCTACACCGGCTTGCACGGGCTGCGCTTCGGGATCGACCGCTTCGGCGCCTCGGCCCCAGCGCCCGATCTTTACATCCATTTCGGCCTCACCGCCGATGCCATCACCCCAAAAATATTGGAGAAACTGGGACAATGACCAAAGTCGCCATCAACGGCTTCGGCCGCATCGGCCGCCTTGTCGCCCGCGCCATCCTCGAGCGCGACGACCATGACCTTGAGCTGGTTGCGATCAACGACCTCGCCGACGCCAAGTCGAACGCGATGCTGTTCAAGCGCGACAGCGTGCACGGCAAATTCCCCGGCGAGGTCAGTGCCGAGGGCGACGAGATGATCGTCAACGGCAAGCGTATCAAGGTTACCGCCGAGCGCGACCCCGCCAAGCTCCCGCACCAGGATCTCGGTGTCGACATCGCGCTCGAATGTACCGGTTTCTTCACCGACCGGGACGGCGGGCAAAAGCATCTCGACGCGGGCGCCAGGCGCGTGCTCATCTCGGCGCCGGCCAAGGGCGCGCATCTGACGGTGGTCTATGGCGTCAACCACGACCAGCTCACCGCCGAACATACGATCGTCTCGAACGCCTCGTGCACCACCAATTGCCTCGCTCCGGTGGCCAAGGTGCTTAACGACTTTGTCGGGATCGAGCGCGGGTTGATGACCACGATCCACGCTTACACCAACGACCAGAAAATCCTCGACCAGATCCATCCTGACATGCGCCGCGCGCGGGCGGCGGGGATGTCGATCATCCCGACCACCACCGGCGCCGCGCGGGCGGTCGGTGAAGTGCTTCCCGAGTTGAAGGGCAAGCTCGACGGATCGGCGGTGCGCGTTCCGACCGCCAACGTCAGCCTGATCGACCTGACCTTCACCCCCGGCCGTGACACCAGCGTTGAAGAAATAAATGGCGCTCTTAAAAAAGCCAGCGAAAGCGGTGCCTTGAAGGGCATTCTTGCTTATACTGATGAACCATTGGTGTCGATTGACCTCAACGGCGACCCGGCCAGCTCGACCGTCGACAGTCTCGAGACCGCGGTGATCGAGGGCAAGCTCGTCCGTGTAGTGAGCTGGTACGACAATGAATGGGGCTTTTCGAACCGCATGGTCGATACGGCAGGGGCGATGGGGAAGTTGATCTAGGCTCAACAAATACGCTCATCCTGAGTAGGGATCGAGCGCAGCCGAGAGCCCGTATCGAAGGACGTCCTTCGATACGCCATTTCGGCAAGCTCAATGGCTACTCAGGATGAGCGGATTGGTTTGCGATCAATGACCCAGTTCAAGACCCTCGACGACCTTCCCGACGCCCTCACCGGCAAGCGCGTGCTCGTCCGCGTCGATCTGAACGTACCGATGAACGGCGCTTCGGTGGCCGATGACACGCGGCTGCGGGCGATGTTGCCGAGCGTGCTCGAGCTCAGTGACAAGGGCGCGCTGGTTCTGCTCTTGTCGCATTTCGGGCGCCCCAAGGGCCAGTCGCGGCCCGACATGTCGACCGCGCAACTGGTTCGCCCGCTGACCGCGCTGACGGGGCGGTCGGTGCGGTTCATCGAGGATTGCCAGGGCCCCGAGGCGGCGCGCGCCATCACGACGATGCTGCCGGGTAATATCGGCATCCTCGAAAATACGCGTTTTCACCTTGGCGAAGAGTTGAACGATCCCGAATTGGCGAAGGGGATGGCGGCGCTCGGAGATTATTACGTCAACGACGCTTTCTCCGCGGCGCACCGCGCGCATGCCTCGACCGAGGGCGTGG
>JBKJTQ010000234.1:0-3383 GCA_046589895.1 Sphingomicrobium sp. | reverse complement strand
ATGCCGCACAAGCGCAACCCAGTGCTGACCGAGAATCTCACCGGCCTGGCACGGATGGTGCGCAGCGCGGTGACACCGGCGATGGAGAATGTCGCTTTGTGGCATGAGCGCGACATTTCCCATTCCTCGGTCGAGCGCTTCATCGGCCCCGACGCGTGCATCACGCTCGACTTCGCGCTCGGCCGGCTGACGCAAGTGATCGACAAATTGCTGATCTATCCCGAGCGGATGCGCAAAAATCTCGATCGCATGGGCGGGCTCATCCATTCGCAGCGCGTCCTCCTCGCGCTGACCCAGGCGGGCCTCAGCCGCGAGGACAGCTATGCGCTGGTCCAGCGCAACGCGATGAAGGTGTGGGAAAGCGACGGCGCGCTGTCGCTGCTCGACCTGCTCAAGGCCGACGGCGAAGTCACCAGCCGCCTGCCGAACGACGAGCTCGAAGCTTTGTTCGACCTCGATTATCATTTCCGCCGCATCGACGTGATTTTCGCACGCGTGTTTGGCGCGGCGTCGGGTTGAGCGCTCGCTTCCCGCCGCTCACTGGAAAGCTTTGCCTCAATGCTCTAAGCTGGAACTCCCGCCGACAGGTGCGGCGATGGGCTGGGGGCGTGGTGAGGTGACGACAGAGGTTCAGCCGGTCGAGCCGACTGATTGCGGACAACCACCGAACCCCGCGATCGGCGCGATACAGCCGATCGGCTTTGTCCTCATCCTGTCCAGCGATTGGCGGATCAGCCACGTGTCGGCGAATATCGGCGACTATTTCGGCGCCGCGCCCGACGCGGTCATCGGCCAGCCGGTCACCAGCCTGTTCAACCCGAACGCAATTCACAGCCTGCGCAACCGACTCGCGCTGCTGCGCGGTCCCAATTCGGCCGAGCGCTTGTTCGGCATCGCCCTGACCGACGACGCCGCGCATTATGACATCGCCGTCCATATGAGCGGCGACCAAGTGGTTATCGAGGCCGAGAAGAGCCGCGATCATCACCACGACCGCGAATCGACCGGTACCGTGCGCGGCATGATTGCTCAGCTCGGCGAGGTCGACACGCTGGCAGACTTTTTCCAACAAGCGGCGCGACAGGTGTGCGCGCTGACCGGTTATGAGCGAGTGACGATCAATCGCCTGGGCCCCGACGGTATGGACGAAATAGTCGGCGAAGCGCTGCGCAGCGGAATCAGCACGGCAATGAGCAGCCGCGTCGCGGATCCGGCTCCGAGTGCGGGGCAGCCAGCCCCACGCACCTTGCTGAGCCTCGTCGCCGACATCGACGCGCGCCCGGTACCGATCGTCCCCGCGCTCGACCGGCGCGGTCGGCCTGTCGATTTGTCGTGGTCGGTGCTGCGCGCTGCATCGCCGGACGACCTTTCATCGTTACGCGGCATCGGTGTTCGCGCGGCATTGTCAATCGCACTCGTCATCGGGGGCCGACTATGGGGATGGATCGCCTGCAATCACCGCGCCCCCTGCTGCCCGAGCTTCGAGCGGCGCTCGGCCGCCGAATGGTACGCCATCATGCTGGCAATGCAGATCGAGATACGTGAACTGAAGGCGAAGCTCCGGCGCTAGCTTCGCACTAGCCGTCGAGGATCGACTTCAGACGCCTGAAAAAGCCCTTGCTCGCGGGACATTCGTCGCCCGTCTCGGTGCCCCGAAATTGCTCGAGGATCGCCTTTTGCTCCTTCGACAGCTTGGTCGGGGTTTCGACCAGGATGCGGGTCATCAGATCGCCGCGCCCGCGATTGTTGACCACGCTCATCCCCTCGCCGCGCTGGCGCAGCGTCTCGCCTGACTGGATGCCCGCAGGGATGCGGATTTCGATATGCTTGCCGTCGATCCCGGGCATGACGATCGACCCGCCAAGCGCGGCGGTGGTGAAGCTGATCGGAGCCTCGGTGATCAGCGTCGACCCCTCGCGCTCGAACAGGCCGTGGCGCTTCAAATGAACGAACAGATAGAGGTCGCCGCCGGTCGATCCGCGAACCCCCGCCTCGCCTTCGCCGGCGACGCGGATGCGCGTCCCTTCGTCGACCCCGGCGGGGATGTTGACGCTGATCTTGCGGGTCTTGAGTGCGCGGCCCTCGCCGCCGCAAGCGGCACACGGGTCGGCGATCGTCTCGCCCGATCCCATGCACGCCGGGCAACCGCGCTCGACCACGAAGAAGCCCTGCTGCGCGCGGACCTTGCCCGCCCCGCCGCAGGTCGGACAGGTGCGTGCCGCGGCACGGCCCTTCGACCCCGACGCATGGCATGAATCGCATTTCGCCAGCGCCTGGATCGAGATCGTTTTCTCAACCCCCGCGAACGCTTCCTCAAGGCTCAGCTCAAGGTCGTAGCGCAGGTCCGCCCCGCGCGCCGCGCTCGCGCGTTGCGCGCGCGGATCCATGAATTCGCCAAAGATCGACGAGAAAATGTCGGAAAAGCCGTCGAACCCCTGCCCACCGCCAAAGCCACCGCCCGCGCCGCCGCCATTCTGGAAGGCGGTGTGGCCGAAGCGGTCGTAAGCCGCGCGTTTCTGCGGATCCTTCAACACATCATAGGCTTCGCTCAATGCCTTGAACGTCGCTTCCTTGTCGGTGCAGCCGCCATGACGGTCGGGATGGCATTCCATCGCGAGGCGGCGGTACGACGACTTGATCGTCGCTCCATCGGCGCCGCGATCGACCTCGAGCAATTGATAAAAATCTACCTCAGCCACAGCCGATCAATTCCTCAATCCGTTCGGGCTGAGCCGGTCGAAGCCCCGCCCTCATTTCCGGAAAGGGAAAAGGAGCAGTCCTCCCGCAGGCCCAACATGAACGGTTTCACAAGGGCGTTACGCTTTTTTCTCGTCGTCGACTTCGGAGAATTCGGCGTCGACGACATCTTCTTCGGCTGGCGTGGCTTCGGCGGTTGCGTCGCCATCGGCCGTCTCGCCCGCGGGCGCGGTCTGGCTCTGCTCGTAAATCGCCTGGCCAAGCTTCATCGCCGCCGCGCCCAGCGCTTCGGTCTTTTGGGCCATGACATCGGCATCGCCGCCCTCGACCGCGGTCTTGGCCTCGGCGAGCGCGGTTTCGATTTCCGCCTTGACCTCGGCCGAGACCTTGTCGCCATGTTCTTTCAATTGGCTTTCGGTCGAGTGGATCAGGCTTTCGGCCTGATTCTTGGCTTCGGCCCCGGCTCTCCGCTTCTTGTCCTCGTCGGCGAACTGCTCGGCGTCCTTGACCATCTTCTCGATGTCGGCGTCGCTGAGGCCGCCGGACGCCTGGATGCGGATCTGCTGTTCCTTGCCGGTGCCCTTGTCCTTGGCGCTGACATTGACGATGCCATTGGCGTCGATGTCGAAAGTGACCTCGACCTGCGGCACGCCGCGCGGCGCCGGCGGGATGCCGACCAGGTCGAA
>JBKJTQ010000138.1:0-2907 GCA_046589895.1 Sphingomicrobium sp. | reverse complement strand
AAACGATGAAGGATCTCGAAAAGCGCCTCGATCCGCGCCGCTTCCAGCGCGTCCACCGCTCAACCATCGTCAACCTCGACCTGGTCAAGCAGGTTAAGCCGCACACCAATGGCGAATGCTTCCTGGTGCTCGATTCGGGCGCGCAGGTGAAGGTTAGCCGCAGCTACCGCGACGTGGTGGCGAGGTTCGTTCACTAAGGGGAAGCCGGCATGGCACGCGTGACGGGATTGGGCGGGATTTTCTACAAGGTGGCGGACACCGAAGCGACCAAGGCTTGGTATCAGGAAATTCTGGGCGTTGGGGGCGAATGGGGGGCGATGTTCCCGTTCAAGAAAGACGATCCCGAGGGTTTCACATTGCTCTCGCCATTCAAGGACGAGAGCGACTATTTCTCGCCGAGCAGCGAGCGCTTCATGATCAACCTGCGGGTCGACGACATCAACGGCATGGTCGCCGACCTCGCCGCCAAGGGCATCGCCATCCTCGGACGGCAGGATGAGGATTATGGCCGCTTCGCGTGGATCCTCGATCCCGACGGGGTCAAGGTCGAGCTGTGGCAGCAACTGGGAGGCGCGCCCGAATGACCGTAGCTAGCGCTTAAGCTCGCGCCCTACCGGGTAGAGCAGGAAACGCTCGTCATAATAGGGGGTGCGTTCATAGAACCAGCCGAGGCGGGCGTCCGGATCGGCCGCGAATTTCGGATCGTCCTTTAGCTTTTTCTCGAACTCGGCCTTCAGCTTGGGGTCCGCCGCGAGCATCCGCTCGGCCAATGGCGCGATGACATAGCCTTCGATATATTCGGTGCGCATCAGGATTTCGGGATAGAAATTCCACGCCAGCAGCGAGTCCGGACTTTCGGGCTCGAGCATTGCCGCGGCGAGCAGGCCCAACGGCTGCTCCGAGGGAACGCGCACTGAGCCGGCGGGATAAGTTTCGCTGCGCGCGGCATGGACGTACGCCGCTGCGGCCAGTGGGATATGACCCTCGTCGGCCGCCTTCAGCTTGGGCCGGTGCAGCCGCACCATGTCCAGTGTGAGGGTGCGCGGCCCGGCGAGCTGTTCGAACGCGATCCCGTGCAATTTCAGCAGGGCGATCACCTCGGGCTTGGTCGCGGGCACCCACCAGGCAGCGGGGAGCGTGGCGACGATATCCGGCGTCGCGATGAATACCGGCATCTTCATTGTCACGGGCCGGCCGAGCCAGCGGATTTCATCGCGGCCGGAAGCCGCCGAGCGATAGGTTTCGTGGGCAATGCCCTTAAAGTCCGGGATGGTGAAGAAGGGCGTCGTGAGCGGCTTCCACGCGAGCACGCTGGTGACCGGGCGCGCCGCGCGATCGGACGCGATGGCACTGGCCAAGCCGGCGCCTTCCGCGCCGACCAGCCGTAGCGATTCCTCGATCAACACATAGGTGCCGATCACGCGCTGGCGGTAGGGTTTAAGCGAGTGAGTTTCGACCAGCACGCTCGGCTGCCGCGCCAGCTCGCCATAGCCCGTCGAGTAGCGCGGCGAATCGGGACTGAGTGCGGAGCCCTTAGCGGGGTCGCGGGGATCAATTGGCTCGACATAGAGGCCAGGGATGTGTCCGGCGCTAGTAAGCGCGGCGGTGATCGCGGGGCGATAATGGGCGTCGAGCCAGCGGCCGATCGCCGGGGAATGGGTCGGCGAACCGGCCCATCCCGGGAAGGTGAAGCTGATGTCATATTGGTAATCGACCCCGTCCGAGACGTGGAGGTCGAGGATCAGCGCCGGGCTCAGCCGATTGATGAAGGTGCGCATCGCGCGCATCTCGGGCGTATCGGCCTTCAAATAATCACGGTTGAGATTGAGGTTTTGCGCAGTGGTTCGCCAGCCCTGGTTGACCGGTCCGCGCTGGTTGGGGCGGTTGAATGGCGAGGTGCGCTCGTGCCCGTCGGCATTGAAGATCGGAACGAACGCAAGGTCGGCATGGTCGAGGAGCTTATCCTTTCCGCGCAGCGCGATGTCGCGCAGCAACATCAGGCCCGCGTCCTTGCCGTCGATCTCGCCCGAATGAATGCCGGCCTGGACGAACAACAGTGGCTTGGGCGGGCCGCCGGGCTTCGACGCGCGCACGGCGTAGAGCTCGCGGCCCTGGGCGGTGTGGCCGAACGGTTCGATGTGGAGCAGCGGCGAGGCGGCGACGAGGCGCTCGAGCCATGCGCGGGTTTCGGCATAGGAGGGCGTGGTCTCAAAGCCGCTTGCTTCGGACGGCGTGATCCAAGGGTCGGACGAAGCGACGACCAACCGCTCGCTCGCTCCGTGCCACGGCAGCAGCGGCGGAAGCGGCGCCGACAAACCGGCCCTCGATTGGGCCCCCAGCGGCGTCGCGATAAAGGCTAGAGCCGCGGCGGCGGCGGTAATATAGCGTTGCATGAACCCAACCTAGGGCCGCCCGCTAGCGCTGGCAATTATGGCTGCTATGACGTCGAAACGAAAGGAGCATGAACCATGGCAAACCCGTTCGAAACCTTCACCGCGCTCCATGTCCCGGGCGATCCGGTCATTCTCTACAACGTGTGGGATGTTGGCAGCGCGCTGGCGGTGGTCGCGGCAGGGGCGAAGGCGCTTGCGACCGGTAGTCATCCGGTGGCCGACGCAAATGGCTGGCTCGACGGCGAACAGGTGCCGATCGATTTCGCGCTGGCCAATGCGAAGCGGATTGTCGCGGCGGCCGAGCTGCCGCTCACCGTCGATTTCGAGGGCGGTTATTCAGCCGATACCGAAGACGGCGCAGCCAATGTCGCGCGGCTGGCGGCGACCGGCGCAGTCGGCTGCAATTTCGAGGATCAAGTCGTCGGTGGCGAAGGGCTCCATCCGCTCAACCTGCAATGCCGCCGGATCGAGGCGATCCGACGCGCGGTCGGCGATGCCTTCTTCATCAACGCGC
>JBKJTQ010000087.1:0-3698 GCA_046589895.1 Sphingomicrobium sp. | reverse complement strand
GACGAACATCGAGCAGGCGCTTGCACCATCGTTCAAGAATTTGCTGGATGAACTGTTGGCAGCGGTGCCGGTTGGCAACGGCATCACGACCGTTCCCGAATACGCCAAGCAGGATATTGGACGCCCCGATATCGCATTGGTCAGGGCCGGTCAGCTTCCGCGCGCGTTCGTCGAGCTCAAGGCGCCCGCCAAATCGCTCGATCCATCTCGATGGCGCGACGCTCACGACAAGCGGCAATTTACCCGGTTCGGGGAGCTTCCCACCTGGGCGCTGTCGAACTTCGCAAACGTTCGCTTTTTTCGGCGGGCTGCTGGCGGCATGGAAGTCAGGATCGTGCCCGAAGCGGCCCTTGAGCCGACCACCAGCAATAGCGAAGCCGACCAGCTGATCGAAGGTCACGACAGCACACCCTTCCTCGAAATCCTGACCCAATTGGCGCAGGCGCAACCTCCGTCTCCGTCGAACGCAGCACAGCTGGCGGAATTTCTGGCACATGCCGCCCGACTGGTCCGCGCCAGCGTTGTCGAACGGCTCGGACAATTGGCGGACGACAAGGCTCAAAAACGCCCGCTGCAATTGGTCCGCGAAGAATTTCGCAATGTTCTCTACGCTCATCCCGAAGCCGGAGGCTACAAGGGCGAGTTCGACACATTGTTCTCCGCCGCCTTTGCCCAGACGCTGGCATTCGGTCTGCTGCTCGTTCGCGAATCCACCAACGACCCGGTTGGATACGATAGCTGGCAGGCGATGCCCGACGAACATCCGCTGATGAAAACGGCGTTGCGGGTTCTGAGCGAGCCGGAGATTGTCGAGCAGATTGAGCTTGGCTTCGACGTGCTGCTCGATACGGTGAATGGCTTCGACCCGGCGATTCTCGCACAAAAGCCGGGACGTGCCGACCCTATCCTGTACTTCTACGAAGACTTCCTTGCTACCTTCGATGCCGATGCGAAGCAGCGCTACGGCGTTTATTACACGCCGGTCGAAGTGGTCCGCTACATGGTCGGCGCGCTCGATCGCGTCCTCAAGGAGAATCTCAAGACCGACGGTTTGGTCGATAGCGATGTGACCATCCTCGATCCGTCGGTCGGAACCGGAACCTTCCTGCTGGGCATTGCCGAGCGCGTGCGCGATGCGGTCACCGCCAGCGCAGGTCCGGGCGCGGCAACCCCCGCGCTTCGCCAGCTTGCCGGCCGCATGTTCGGCTTTGAATTGCTGATCGGCCCTTATGCGGTCGCTCATTACCGTCTTCACCACGCGCTTGCCGAAAAGCCCGTTCCTGGCGCGCCACCTCCTCCACCTCTCCCCCGGCTCGGCATTTATCTCGCCGATACCCTCGCCCGTCCCGGCACCAGTTCGGCGATGGGCCCACTTGGCTATACCGCTGAGCCGATCCGCCACGAACGCGATGAAGCCGACCGGATCAAGCGTGACCAACGCATCCTCGCAATCATTGGCAACCCACCCTACTGGCGCTTCCAGGGCGTCAACACCCGCGAGGTCGTCGGCCCGTTCATCGACGACTTGTGGGACGATCTGAAGGAACCGGTGCGCGACGCGGGCTGGGCCAATCAGCTCAATACCTTCCCCGAATTTTCGATTGCCTTCTGGCGCTGGTCGATCTGGAAATTGTTCGAAGCGGACCATGCGCCGGGCAAGGGCGTCATTGCGTTCATCAGCAACCGCACTTTCCTCGCCGGCAAGCCCTATGCCGGCCTTCGCAAAATGCTTCGCGAACGCTTCGACCGGATCGAGATCATCGATCTGCGCGGCGATCTTCGGCGCGGCGCGCGCGCCGGCGTGAAAGGCGACGAGGGCGTCTTCAACATCCAGGTCGGGACGGCGATCACGCTGGCGATCGCCGACGGCAGCAAGCCCGATGGCGAACTGGCCGAGGTTCGTTACACCGACGCTTGGGAGCAGGATTTATTCGCGCGCGGCGCCAAGCTCGAATGGCTTGCACAAGGGTCAAACTCCGGAGTCTGTCCCGGATCGATAGGATTCTCTCGCGATGTACTTGACGATTTTAAGCCGGCTCCGTTTGGAATACGGGGGTGGGTGTCCCTGAGTGAAGCGTACGCCTACAAAAAGTCCGGAGTAAAAACCGGGAATGATGATGCTTTTGTTGCCACTAACAGAGTATCGTTGCGGAGAAAAGCTGAAGTCGAACTCATACTTAAATCCGCCGGTGATTATAATCCAACCCTCGAAACCGAATGCATTTATAGACCTTTGGACCGGAGATGGTTTTACAACGACCTGCGCTTGCTCAACCGGCCGGGACCAGAACTGCAGCGCGCTTGGAACGCCGCGAATGTTGCATTGTACGCGATGCCGTCCGGCACGGGGAGTGGCCCGGCCACGTGGTGCCACGGAGCTTTGCCCGACTATCACAGCTTTCGCGGGAGCTATGGAGGCTATGCGTTTCCTCTCCACGACCGCCGCGCCGGGCATGGACCGTTCAATCTTTCGCCCGCGCTTCTTGATGGTCTCGCCCTCGCCTATCGCGGAGCGGTCCAGCCGGGCGCAGTCTTCGACGCGATCCTGGGGCTGCTGTCGGCTGCCAGCTACACGCTTCGTTTCGCCGAAGATCTTGAGGATGTTTTCCCTCACGTTCCCTTCCCGGTTGAGCGCGAAGTATTCGACCGCGCAGCGGCCATTGGCCGTCTGATCCGAGAGGTCGAGACCTTCGAGCGCCCGCCGATGCCGGAATATCTGCCTCCTGCGCTCGCCCGCATCGAAACCACTCCGCACGGCCCGCTCGCCGAAATCCGACCGGGCGACTGGGACGAGGGAACATTGATTCTTGGCAAAAATGGGTCGGGCAAGATTTCCGGCATTCCCAAATCTGTCTGGTCCTTTTCGGTAAGCGGCTATCCCGTCCTTCCGCGCTGGTTGGCCGGTCGCGCCGGAATACAGGTGGACGATCCATTCCTCAAAGAATTTCGAGATATCAACGGAAGGATCAACGAGCTTATCCACCGTTTTGACGAAGCCGACCTTGTTCTTCACGACGCCGTGAATCATAGTCTGTCGCGCGAGCGGCTCGGGCTTGCGGCAGCAACGGACAAAGCAAGCGGTGAGCGATCCTGATCTCTTTGGAAACACGTTCAATCAGGGCGATCTTTTCCCGCAGGCGCCCGCGCAGCCCGGCCGAATCGTCGACTTTCCGTCCGAAGCCCGGCGCCGCCTGCTGGGCATGCTGGCAGAGGCCCGCGCCGCCGATCGCCTGCCGTGGAGCGAGCGCGAGACTGAGACGCTTGAAATCCTGTTCCCGCAAATGGCCGGATGGTTGCCGGACGATGAATCAGCACAACTCCGCTTTGAATTCGCTGCTGAGATCGAGCGCCTGCGCCGCGCCGCCTGACCGCCCTCGAACAAACGCTGTCCTACACGCCCCGCGCCTGTCATCATCACCGCGCTCTTTCTCAGTATCGGCCGTGGTGACGATCGGCGTGTCCGCGTCGCGGGGGGCGAAAATGGTAGGGCTCCCGGAGACTTTAGTGAATTTAGGACCGTAAGGGACCGCCTTTCCCTCTGCTGCTGCGGGGCGCACCGCTTGCCTTTGGCGCGGATTCGCGTCATAGGCCCGCCCGCCGGGTGCAGGCGACTGCGCTTTGGCTTCATAAGACGACAGCCGGAGGGGCGCTCGCAATGGGCGGCGTCAGCGATCGGCCAACAGATGAGAATAACATGC
>JBKJTQ010000037.1:0-4344 GCA_046589895.1 Sphingomicrobium sp. | reverse complement strand
TCGCGAGCCACGCCGGCGACGGCGGGGCGAAGCCGATCCGCCCGTCGGGCGCCGCGACGAGTGTGTCGGCGCCCTTGTAGACGATCACCGACTGGCTCCGCTTCGCCGCCGCCAGCGCGCGCTCGGGCTTGCTCCCGGAAAGTGCACCGAACATTTTGACGAATTCGCCCTCGTGCGGGGTGAGGATTGTATCATGCCCGATAAGCCGCTCGGGCTCGCCGACCGCGGCAATCGCGTCGGCATCGATCACCACCGGGCGCGGCGCGGTCAGCGCGAGGGTCAATATCTGCGGGATGTCCCCCATCCCCGGCCCGACCAATATCGCCCCGACGCGCGGGTCATCGACTAAGGCCGTGTCGGTCTGGACGATTGCCGAGGGGAGGTTTTCGATCGCGAGGCTGGTCGAGACTCGGACATAGCCCACTCCCGCCGCTGCCGCGCTCCGCGCCGCAAGCGCGATCGCCCCGGGCATCTTCCCGGCGAGGCAATGGACCAGCCCGCGATCATATTTATGCCCCGCGGGATCGAGCAAGGGGAGCGTCGGCTGGCCGATTTCGTGCCATAGGCTGGCCACCGCGACCCCGATGTCGGCGACGACCACACGCCCCATCCGTGCCATCGCCGGCATCAACCGGTGAGCAGGTTTGAGCGCGCCAAAGGTGATGGTGAGGTCGACTTCGGGGATCGGCGACAGCAAGGCGCCATCGTCGCTCGACACTCCGCTCGGCAGGTCACAGGCGATGGTCACGAATGCCGCTTCGGCAAGCAGGCAAAGCCGTGTTGAAACAGTTTCATCGAGCCCGCGGTTGAGACCAGTTCCGAACAGGCAATCGATCAGGATAGGCGCCGGTTCGGCCTCGCCCAGCGTGTCGATCGTCGCGGTGCGCACGCGATAGCCCGCCTCGGCCAGATGCCGCGCCGCGACCCGTCCGTCGGCGCCATTATTGCCCGGCCCGCACAGGATCAGCGTCTCGCGCGGGCCGACGAAACGGCGCACCGCCTCGGCGAGCGCGGCCCCGGCGCGCTCAACCAGCGTGTCGCCGCTTGTGCCGGCGCCGATCGCGGCTTGCTCGGCGGCGCGCATCGCCGCGGCGGTGAGGATTGGTCGGGTCATGTTGGCCGCGCCTTAGCGCAAGTGGCTGGCGAGATACCACCATGCCGAAGGACAGGCCGCCGTCGCCGCGTCGCGCGCATCCTCATCCTTGAACAAGGCGAAGCAGGTCGCCCCGCTTCCCGACATGCGCACGAAGGTGGCGCCGCCCTGGCGGCCAAGCCAGCCAAGCACCTCGCCAATCTCCGGAACTAGCTTGCGCGCCGGCGCCTCGAGATCGTTGCGCCCTTCGCGCCAGTCGCCGAGCGGCCCGCGATCGACGCCGTCCCAGCACTCGAACACGGCGCGCGTTGATAGCCCGATCAGCGGATTGACGAGCAGCACCGGCACCCCCGCGACCCCCGCGTCGACCAGCTCGAGCTTTTCCCCCGCCCCCCTCCCGCGCGCGGTCATGCTCAGCAGGCAGGCGGGAACATCGGCACCGAGCGCGGGCGCGACCTCGCTGGCGTGTGCTGGATCAATCCCCCACAGCCGGGTCAGCAAGCGCAGCGCCGCCGCCGCATCGGCCGACCCGCCGCCAATCCCCGATGCGGCGGGCAGGTTTTTAGTCAATCGCAGCGCCGCGCCCCCTTCGACTCGCGCTGCTTCCTGCAATGCGCGCGCGGCGGCGAGGGCCAGATTCTCCCCCTCGATCGCCTCCCCGAACCGCCCGATGCAGTCGAGCGATAACATCTCCGCCGCTTCGCCCTCGATCCGGTCGCCATCGATGCAGAAAGCGAACAGCGTCTCTAAATCATGCCGCCCATCGGGCAAGCGCCCACGGACGTGGAGCGCGAGGTTGAGCTTGGCCGGTGCCGGTTCGGCGAAGCGCATCAGGGCGCGGCCGTGGCCTTGGTCAGCCCGGCGCCCAGCTTGGCCTCGATTCGCGCGCGCTCGGGCGACCCGTCGGCGGTGACCAGTGCCGCCTGCCACGCGAAGCGCGCTTCATAGCGCCGCCCCGACTGATACAGCGCGTCGCCCAGATGTTCGTTGATTTCGGATTGCGCCGGGTCGGCGACACTCGCCTTCCGAAGCGTTTCGATCGCCTCGGGCAACCGGCCGCGCTTGTACAATGCCCAGCCGAGCGAGTCGGTGATTGAGGCATCCCCGGGGCGAAGCGCCAGCGCGCGGCGGATCATCGCCTCGGCCGCGTCGAGATTCTCGCCGCGTTCGAGCGAATTATAGCCAAGGTAGTTGAGCAGCAACGGCTCGTCCGGCGCGGCCTTCAAGCCCAGCTCGAGCTCGGCGCGCGCCTCGGGCCAGCGCTTCACCTTGTCGAGCTGCGCGGCGCCGAGCAGGCGATAGGTCCAGCGGTTCGCCGCGCCCTCGCGATCGGCGATCGCTCCCGCGCGGGCAAAGGCGTCGGCGGCCTCGGCGGGGCGTTCGAGCTCGTCATACACATTGCCAAGCCGGCCAAAATCGCCCGCGCTCGCCTCGCGGCGCGCTGCGCTACGTTGGGCGAGGACGAGCGCTTCGGGGCCGCGCTTTTCGGCCAGCAGCAGCCGCGCGGCGGCGTCGAGTGCGTCTTCGGCGAATGGATCGTCAGCGGGAATGCGGCCCAGCACGACGAGTGCATCGGCTCGGCGCCCGCGCCGCTCGAGGAACAAAGCGGTGAGCAGATTGGCCTCGCTGTTGGCCGGCGCGGCGTGGCGCGCGATCTGCGCCAGGCTCAGCGGGAGCGCGCGATCGTCGCCGCGCGACAGCCCGACCGCAATCCCGATCAACATTTCCGACAGGCCCGCCGCAGGGCCGTCGATCGCGATTCCGCGCTGGGGACGATTGAGGTCGAGCAATTTGAGCGCCGGATCATTGCCGACGAGGATCGCCTTGGCGCGCTCGCGCTCGCCCGCCTTGGCGAGCATGGCGGCAAAGCCGAGCCGCAACCGCGTTTCGCGCCCGCCGCTGGTGGCGAGCGCTTTATCGATGAGCGGCAGCGCTTCGGCGACGCGCTTGGAGCTCAGCAGCATCGCCGCGCGCTGCTCGGCGGCGAATGGTGCGAGCAGACTGTCGTCCGCTATCGCCGCGAGCCGCGCGCTGCCGTCGAGTCGCGCCTGCTGCTCGGCCCAACCGCGCAGCAAGGGCGCGAGGAACCCGCCGCCGCTGTCGCCGGTGCGCTCGTTGATCACCCCTAGTGCATCGTTGGCGCCCCCCCTGGCAAGCAGGTCGGCGACGATCAGCAGCCGCCCGTCGAGCCCGAGATCTGCGGGCGCCATCCGTCGCGCCACCGACAACGCCAACACCGTCTCGCCCGCCTCGATCGCGGTCGACACCGCGTGCCGCGCTAGGTTGCGATTGGCGGGGTCGCGCTCAGCCAGCACGGCGAACAATCTTGCCGCGCGCGCCTGGTCGCCGACCGCATCGGCGGTGCGCGCCTCGACGAACATATTGAGCTGCTCATTCGCCACCGCCGGGGTAAGCGGAGCCGCGAATAGAATGACTCCGGCAATCAGGCGCCTACATGTTGGGATAATTGGGTCCTCCGCCTCCCTCGGGAACGACCCAGTTGATATTCTGGGTCGGGTCCTTGATGTCACATGTCTTGCAGTGGACACAGTTCTGCGCATTGATCTGAAGGCGCGGTGAACCGGCCTCCTCGACGATCTCATAAACGCCGGCGGGACAGTAGCGCGTTTCGGGGCTGTCGTAGAGCGCGAGGTTGACCGTGATCGGCACCGCGGCGTCCTTGAGCGTCAAATGGACCGGCTGATCCTCCTCATGATTGGTGTTCGACAGGAACACCGACGACAGCCGGTCGAAGGTCAGTTTTCCGTCGGGCTTGGGATAGACGATGGAGTGGAAATGCTCCTTGCGCCCGATCGCTTCATGATCGGGGTGGTGCTTGAGCGTCCACGGGGTGCGCAATTTCAGATAATTGAGCCACATGTCGAACCCGGCGAACATTGTTCCCAATGTCCCCCCCCATTTGGCGATCGCTGGCTGGGCATTGCGGACGATCTTCAACTCGTCGGCGATCCAGCTCGATCGCAACGCGGGCTCGTAGCTTTGGAGCGTGTCGTGGCGCCGGTCTGCACCGATCGCTTCGAACGCGGCCTCGGCGGCGAGCATCGCCGACTTCATCGCGGTGTGGCTGCCCTTGATCCGCGGCACGTTGACGAATCCCGCCGCGCATCCGATCAGCGCCCCCCCGGGAAACGCGAGCTTGGGGATCGCCTGCCAGCCGCCTTCATTGATCGCGCGCGAGCCATAGGAAATGCGCTTACCGCCCTCAATCTCGGCGCGGATCGCGGGGTGGG
>JBKJTQ010000272.1:0-2826 GCA_046589895.1 Sphingomicrobium sp. | reverse complement strand
GCGCGCCGCGGCCGATATCGACCAGGCGCGGCGGCGCGGCCGGGTCGATGCGATCGACCTCGCGCTCGCCGACAAGGTGATCGGCGCGGGCGCCAACACCGCGCGCGCGGTGACGGTTGAGTGGGAGTCGGTCAATCTGCTCAGTTCGTGGCGCTATGGCCTGTCTACCGCGACCGGGATGATGCCCCCCGAGCGGCTGATCGCGGGCGCCGATCCGCAGGTCCGTGCGTGGCTGGCCCGCGCGCCGATGTTCCCGGCGACGCAAAAAATGGCGGCGGCGCGGACCGCGGCGGCGATGGGGGTGATGTCGTCCGACGCGATGGTCGACCTCTATTCGGCCGCATATGATTATACCGACCCCGATGAGCTGGGCGGGAGCGATCCATGGCGGCTGCGGCAGGCGTTCGTCGGCAAGGACGTCGAAGCGCGCCTGTCGGCGCTGCGCGCGCTGTGGGGCAATGCCGAAGACCGCGAAAAGCAGATGGCGGGGTGGGTCACGACGGCGCGCGCCGCGGTGCTCGTCGCGCCCGAATCGGCGCTGGCCGGCGATAGCGCCAACCTCATCGCGGCGTTGTTCGCGGGGGGCTATGATGGGCAGGCGGCGCGCTGGGTGCCGGTGGTCGAGGAGCTTGACGACGAGCGCGGCGACCGCGCCTGGGCGATGCTCGCGCTTGGGCTGAGGGCGCCGGCCGGGCTGACCATCGACCAGGGGCGGATCGCGGATTTCGCCGACCGCGACACGTCGCCCGACAAGCGTCGTACGCGGCTGCTCGTCGCCGGGCTAGCGGGGCTCGGGCGGATCGATGCGCAGGTCGCGGGGCGGCTCAACGCCCGCTATCGCCTTGGGCTTGACCGCAGGACGACGTGGACGAACCTCATCGACGGCGCGGCGCTGCGGCGCCAGGCGGGAACCGCCATGCTGCTTGCGGCAAGCGCGATGCAGGCGCCGTCGATCGGCGATGTTCCCGCACTGTATATGTTCCACGCGGTGACCGCGCTGCGCCGCACGGGGCAGGAAGGCGTGGCGCGGATGATCGCCGCCGAGGCGTTGGCCAGAGCTTGAGAAGCGGGACGCGCGCTTGAACGACGGCGACCGCGCCTTGGTCGACCGCTTTCTCGACATGATGGCGGCCGAGACAGGCGCGGCGCGCAATACGCTCTTGGCCTATCGCAGCGACCTTGCGGCGGCGGCGGCGGATCTGGGATCGCTTGAGGATGCGCGGTCGGGCGACCTCGCCTTGCTTGGCGAGCGGTGGGGCGATCTTGCGCGCTCGACCGTGGCGCGGCGTGCGGCGGCGCTGCGGCGCTTCTATGGCTTTCTCCACGACGAGGGGCTGCGCGTCGACGATCCCTCGCCCGCGCTGCCGCGCCCGACGCTCCAGCGTGCATTGCCCAAAATCCTCGACAGCCATGAGATCGAGACGATGTTCGCCGCGGTCGAGGAGCGCGCGCAAAGCGGGCGGCCCCTGGCGTTGCGCGACCTTGCGCTGATCGAATTGCTCTATGGATCGGGGTTGCGCGCGACCGAATTGGTGTCGCTGCCGCGCCGCGCGGTGCGCGTTGGCCAGCCGTATCTGATGATCCGCGGCAAGGGCGACAAGGAGCGCCTAGCGCCGATCTCGGGGCGCGCCGAAAAAGCGGTTGCCGACTGGGTCGCGGCAGCGCCGAACGCAGGGCCGTGGCTGTTCCCCGGTGGCAAGACGCATTTGAGCCGGGTGCGACTGTACCAGATCGTCCGCGCGCTGGCGGCGCTGGCGGGGATTTCGCCCGAGCGGGTCAGCCCGCATGTTTTGCGCCACGCCTTCGCCACGCATCTGCTCGCCGGGGGCGCGGATCTGCGCGTGCTCCAGTCGCTGCTTGGCCATGCCGACATTGCGACGACGCAGATTTACACCCATGTCGACAGCGCCAGGCTGGTTGAACTGGTCAATGCGCGGCATCCGCTGGCGCGGGGACGTTAGTTAGGAAAGCCGCGCCGGCCCGCACCCCCACCGGGCCTCTCATGCAGAATATCCTAGATGGGTGGCCGGGCGGGGGTGCGGGCCGGCGCGGCACTCCAATCGACACGCGTTGACGAGGGCGGCGCGGCCGCTTACCCCCCGCCGCCAGATGCAAACCTATCTTGAATTTGAAAAGCCAATCGCCGAGCTCGACCGGCGCATCGCCGAGCTTCGCGTCACCGCGAACGCGGGAGCGATCAACATCGACGCCGAAGTTAAGCGGCTCGACGCCAAATTGTCGCGGTCGATGCGCGAAACCTACGCCAAGCTCAGCCCGTGGCAGAAGACGCAGGTAGCGCGCCACCCCGAGCGACCGCATTTCAAGGATTATGTCGCCGGCATCGCAGAGGATTTCATCCCGCTGGCGGGGGACCGGGCGTTCGCCGACGACCAGGCGATCATCGGCGGGCTGGCGCGGATCGACGGGCGCCGGGTGATGCTGATCGGGCATGAAAAAGGCGACGATACCGCGAGCCGGCTCAGGCATAATTTCGGAATGGCCAAGCCCGAGGGCTATCGCAAAGCGATCCGCCTGATGGCGCTCGCCGATCGCTTCGCAGTGCCGGTGGTGAGCCTGGTTGATACGTCGGGGGCGTTTCCGGGGGTTCAGGCCGAGGAGCGCGGGCAGGCCGAGGCGATCGCGCGCTCGACTGAACAGTGTCTCGCTTTGAAGGTGCCAATGATCGCGGCGGTGGTCGGCGAAGGCGGATCGGGTGGAGCGATCGCGCTCGCCGCGGCGAACCGCGTACTGATGGTCGAATATGCAGTCTATTCGGTGATTTCGCCCCGAGGCTGCGCGTCGTTCCTGTGACGCACCGCCGACAAA
>JBKJTQ010000193.1:0-2852 GCA_046589895.1 Sphingomicrobium sp. | reverse complement strand
CGCCGCGGTTTCGGCCGCTCGGATCAGCCGTGGGACGGCAATGATTATGACACCTACACCGACGATGTGGTCGCGATCCTCGACGATGCTGGCATCCAGGACAATGTTGCCTTGGTGGGATTCTCGATGGGCGGCGGCGAAGTTGCGCGCTTTCAGACGAAATATCCTGGCCGGACTTCAGCCGCCGTCCTTATTTCATCGGTCGTCCCGTACATGCTCAAGACCGACGACAATCCCAACGGCGTGCCGCAATCGACCTTCGACGAAATGACGGCGGGAATGAAGAAGGACCGTGTGCATTTCTTCACCGGTTTCTTCAAGGATTTCTACGGCGTGAGGATGATCGAAAAGCCGGTCAGCGAGGAAGTGCTGATGAATAGCTGGCGTCAGACGATGATGTCCGGAACGCACAACATGCTGGCCGCGGCCAAGGCCTTCGCGACCACCGATTTCCGGCCCGATCTCGGCAACTTCCGGGCGCCGACCTTGGTCATCCACGGCACCGCCGACCAGACCGTACCGATCGACGCAACCGGTCGGGTTTCGGCGAGCCAGATCGCCGGTGCCGAGTTGATCGAATATGACGGCAGCGCCCACGGCCTATTCGCGACCGACAAGCAGCGGCTGATCGACGATCTGCTGACCTTCCTCGGCAGCACCGACACCGGCGCTGATCAGCGCTCGGCAATCCCCATGAGCCAGACGACCTATTAGGCTCAACTGACTGGCACAAGACGGCGGCGCGGCATTGCTGCGCCGCCGCATTTTTCGCTGTCCTACAGCCCTCGACCTGCGCTACCCTCCCAGACTATGCCGGCATTGCGCGCATTTTCCATCTGTTCGAACACGCGTCCGGGCCATCATCCTCTTCTGAAAAATGGTGCCTCACCCGGAGACTTTAATGAACTTAGGAACGTAAGAGTGTCCCGCGCCTCTATGAGGGACGCATGAGCTTCCTCCCCGAACCGCTCCGCATCCCCGCTTTCCGTGCCTATTTCGTGGCGCGGCTGGCGGCGACAATCGCGCAGATGGCGATGGTCATCGTCATTGGCTGGCAGGTTTACGACATCGCGCGCGAGACGATGGACGTGAAGGATGCCGCGCTACGCCTTGGCTTGATCGGTGTCGTCCAGTTTGTTCCCCTGTTCGCGCTGAGCCTAGTCGCCGGCTGGACCGCCGATCGCATCGACCGGCGCTTTATCGCGCGCGCCGCGGTCGCGCTTGAACTTGGCTGCGCGGTGACGCTGGCGATGGTCGCTCAAGCCGATGCGATGAGCCTCACCTGGCTTTACGGCATCGCCGCTTTGCTTGGCGTCGCGCGAGCCTTTGCCGGCCCCGCCTTGGGCGCGCTCGCCCCCAACCTCGTCCCCCGCGCGATTCTCCCCAACGCCATCGCTCTGTCGTCGATCGCGTGGCAATCAGGAACAGTGGTTGGCCCCGCGATCGGCGGCTATCTATACGCGGTCAGCCCCGCGACCCCCTATGAAGCGAGCGCCATCCTGTTCGCCGTATCGCTGATCGGGCTGTTGCTGATCAACGCGGTCGAGGGTCCCAAGCGCGAGAAAGGCGGCAATCCGTGGGCCGAGGTCGGCGATGGCTTACGCTATGTTCGCCGCAACCGGCTGGTGCTCGGCGCGATCAGTCTCGACCTGTTCGCGGTGCTGCTCGGCGGGGCGACCGCGATGCTGCCGATCTTCGCGCGCGATATACTTCACACCGGGCCCGAGGGGCTGGGCCACCTCCGCGCGGCGCCCGCGGTCGGCGCGACGCTGACCGCAATGTGGTTCGCCTTTCGCCCGCTCAAGACCGATGTCGGGGTCAAGATGCTGATCGCGGTCGCGGTGTTCGGCGGCGCGACGGTGGTGTTCGGCCTGTCGCGCTCGATGCCTTTGAGCCTCGCCTGCCTGTTCCTGCTCGGCGCCGCCGACATGCTGTCGGTCTATGTCCGCCAGTCGCTGATACAGATCAATACGCCCGACGCGATGCGCGGTCGGGTCGGGGCAGTGTCGACGCTGTTCATCTCGGCCTCGAACGAGCTTGGCGAGGCCGAGAGCGGCTTCCTCGCCGCACTGGTCGGGCCGGTAATCGCGGTGGTCGGCGGGGGCATCGGCGCGATCGTCGTCGTCGGCCTGTGGGCGTGGCGATTTCCCGAATTGCGGCTTGCGCTCAGCTTCGAGCCACCCAATGTTGCTTCTAACCCCCAGACCAAGACGGAGCGCGCGTTATGAAAGCCAATTCGATCCTCGACACCATCGGCAACACCCCCCTGATCCGCGTCAACCGCCTGTTCGGCGACACGGCCGAGGTATGGATCAAGTCCGAGCGCTCGAACCCCGGCGGGTCGATCAAGGACCGCATCGCACTGTCGATGATCGAGGATGCCGAAAGATCGGGTGCGCTCAAGCCCGGCGGGACGATCGTTGAGCCGACCAGCGGCAATACCGGGATTGGGCTGGCGATGGTCGCTGCGGTCAAGGGCTATAAATTGATCCTCGTCATGCCCGACAGCATGTCGATCGAGCGCCGCCGCCTGATGCTTGCCTATGGCGCAAGCTTCGACCTCACCCCGCGCGCCAACGGGATGAAAGGCGCGATCGCACGAGCGCAGGAAATCATTGCCGAAACGCCGGGCGCATGGATGCCGCAGCAATTCGACAATCCCGCCAACATCGAGGTCCATGTCCGCACCACCGCGCAGGAAATCCTCGCCGACATTGGCGACACGCGGTTCGATGCGTTGGTCACCGGGGTCGGAACTGGCGGGCACATCACCGGCGTCGGGCGCGTGCTCAAGGAAAAGTTTCCCGATTTGAAGGTGTTCGCGGTCGAACCAACGCTGTCGCCGGTGATTT
>JBKJTQ010000157.1:0-15887 GCA_046589895.1 Sphingomicrobium sp. | reverse complement strand
GGCGGCGCTTGCGGTCAACTCCTTGCCCCGCTTCGTGCTGGTGATATGCCGTTCGATCTAGCCTCTCACAATGGACTCCGCGTCGAAGGGTTCGAGCGTAAATACACGACGGGCCTTGCCCGCGCCCAACCACCCCACCTAGATATCGTCACAAGCAGTCCCGGCGCACTAGTCGCGATCGAATCGAAATGCCTTGAGTATTTGACGTCAAAGCGCCCTGCCTTCTCTGACCGCTACCGTACCGAGATCGCCGACGAGCGCGCGAACGGGCCCTGGTACACTGCGATGCTGCGCCTGGTTGCTGGCGAGGGCCCCGGCTACCGCTGGCTCGATGCGGCCCGACTGATCAAGCACGCGTTCGGTCTAGCCCACAATGCCGATCGGCCGGTCACCCTGGTGCACCTGTTTTGGGAACCGATGGACGCCGGGCTCTCGCCGCTGTTCGCCCAGCACCGCCAGGAGATCGCCGAGTTCGCCGAGCGGATCGCCGGTGGCACCCCCAGGTTCGAGGCTCTGCGCTACTTCGAGCTGTGGAATGCCTGGGCGAATAGCGACGATTCTCGCTTGGTTGCTCACAGTTCGCTCGTGGCTGCGTCCCGCACCAATCTGTTGGAAATCTTCGCTGTTGCGAATCAAACGCAACAAACATTGACCAAAGTCGCGCCAGACGACTCTGGTTAATGTTTGACGGTGGCGACCGAGCCGCCCGCAGCGGCGCGGAGCCGGACCGCGCCGACGCGCGCGACGGGCTTGTCGGAGCTGACCGTTGCTGTCGCGTCGATCAGCCCCGAAATCCGGACCGCGCTTGATGAAGGAGCCGAGACGCGAAAGCTATAGCGGCCATAGGCGACGCGTTCGAACAGGAAGAAGCCGTCATAGTCCGAGCGCGCAGTCGCGACCGTGCGGCCCTGCGCATCGATAAGCTCAAGGTCGAGCCCTTCTAACCCGCTGCCGTCATCCTTGACCACAGCGCCTTCGATGTCGCCCGCGCCGACCAACGCAATGTCGAGCCGCGCGGTCACGCCGGGTCGCGGGACGACCACTTGGAGCGCGTGGCGAGGAGCAAGCGACGGATCGCTAAGCGAGCTCGCATCGACCCCGATCGCGACTGCGCGAAAAGCGGTCAGGCCATTGGCCGACGCGACGCCATCCTTTCCGCTCGGCGCAAGCGCGAGAGCGGTTCCCGCGGTAAGCAGCGCGCCTTGCTCATACTTTTCATTGGCATCGCGCAAACCATTGTCATTGTCGTCGCGGAAAATCCGCGCTTGAATCTGCCCAACCCCGGCGATCGGGTCGCGCACCGGGTGGAAACCGCGCCGCGATCCATCGAGCGAAAAGTTCAGATTGAGCCCGACCGCGACCGAGCCATCACTCGCCGCCTCGACACTCGCAGCCGCCGCGAGCGCATCGAACCGCCGGATGTACGACAGGCGGCCCCGCCCGCGCTTGGCAAGTGCCTCATAACCAAGCCCAATTTCCCAATCGGTGCGATCCGACGCCGCCCAATAAGCCGACAACTCGGCGCTTCGCAGCCGCGCTTTGGGGGCGACTTCCCACCGACCGCTGCCACGCACGCGCACTTCGCCAATCCGCCCCGAGGCAAGCGTGGTCAGGTCGAAGCGGTCGCTTTCGTCGCCGGCAATCCCGCGCCGCCGCTCATAATCGATCCCGCCGGCAAAGCTGATGCGGTTGAGATTGCCCTGGAGCCGCGCTCCTACCTTAGTCACCTGCTGCCCATCGCGATCGAGGTAGCGAACGTCGCCCTGGAGCATCAGCGGAAGCTTGCCCGTCGCGAGCGGCGCGTTCACAGTCAGCCGGGCATCGCGCAACTGCTTCTCGAACCGTCCGCGATAAAAGAAATTCTGCGCCGAGACGCCCTCGGCGGCGATATTGACCGATCCCAAGCGCGCGAGCGCCGATCCGCGCACCGCGACGCCGCCTCCCGACTGCTTGGCGACCGACACCTCGACCAAAGCAGAACCGATCGAACGCCGCACCGAACCTTCGATGAATGTCAGACGTTCGTCGTCGATGACCATCATCGCGGCAAGCGCGGCGACCGACGTACGCTTGTCGATGCCATGTTCGGCCGAGGCGGCGGCTTGCATTTTGGGGACCGCGGCGCGATCCTCGCCGACCAAGCGATCGACCTCGCGCCGACCGACAAAGCCGATCAGGTCGCTCCCCGGCTGGTTGATCCCAGCGTAATAATAGGTTTTGCCGGGCGGGACATGTTCTTGCCCGACGTTTATCGTCTCGACCCGCGACCGCTGCTGGCCTTGCGGTCCGAAAGTTACGATTTCGAAGCGATTATCGCCATAGCCAAGCTCGACTTCCTCAAATGCATAGCGCTGATTGGCACCACTTTTGGCAAAGGCGACCAATTGTCCGTTGCGATAAAGTTCGGCGTCCCAGCCTGTCGGCAAGTCGCCGTCGAAGCGGGTGCGGTCGAACGCGGCGGGATTGAACAGGGGGCGGTTTGTGACCTCGGCGCCACGCCCGCTGCCCCCCGCGATCAGCCGGTTGGTCGGGCCTGCAACGTCGCCAAGGGCGAAATTGGTCGCGTTGAACGGGCCGAGCAGCCCGCCGTCGGGTTCGGAGCGATAGGCCTTGAAGCGGATGTTGGGGAGCGCGCCGCGATCGCCGCTTGTTACTGTCGCATCGTAGGACAGGCGCGCGACTTCGCCCGCGGCGCGAATTGAGGCGCGCCGATCGACCCGCGCCCCGCTGCCCGCGCCATAGGTCACCCCCGCGCTGACAATGAAGTCGAGCGCTGGGGCGCGCCACATGCGATAGGCGAGTTTGGTCTGGGGCAACCCCTCGAGCGGGAAAGCGGCAGCCTTTTTGAGATATTTGGCGCGCATCTCGCGTTCGCGCGACAGCTCGACCGGGAGCTTGGCTTCTGTCGTGAGCGTCACCACCGACGAATAGGGACTGACTTTGAGGCCGATCCCGAACCAGCGGCCGAGCGTCTCGCTGTCGACGCACCAGCCTTCAGGAGTCTCGCGCACCGCGGTCGGCGCTAACGTTTCCTGATTGAATCCGAAGCGGACGGTGCGCGCGGCGGCATCAATGTCGAGGCGATGGCCCTCGCGAAACACCCAGCCGCTGGCTTTCCTGGCCGCGAGATCGACCTTCACCGGCAAATCGAGGACGGAGATCATGTCGCCAAGCAGGAGGCAGGAGCCTTCGGGCGTAGGATAGCCGCGGGCGCCTTCGCCGAGCCGCAACTGGCGGATGTTGACGTCGAGCAGATATTGCGATTCGGGATCGACCACGAATGGTTTGGGGGTTTCGGCAAGGGATGCGACCGCCCCAGCGCAGGCAAGCGCGAGTAGCGCCGCCTTGCCGATCCAGGTGCGCTTGCCGCGCATGATCGCCCCCCGACCCCCTTTGCCTAGCGCAGGACGGCGCTGGTCGAGGCAAGCGTGACCAAGCCGGTCGGAGTCTTTTCGAGATATTCGACTGTCACGGGACCCGACGCCTGCGCCGCGAAGCGCGCGTCGATCGGGATGGTCACGCGGCGTTCGCTGATCTCGGTGTAGAGCGCGATCCCGCCAGCGATCGCGATAGGCTCGGCGATGCCGGCCTTCATCACGCGCACTTCGCCGAACGTCGAACGATCGCCGGCGCGGCTGAGGTTGAGCCCAATCACCGGCTTTCCGCCTTGATTGCTCTTGGCGACATTGGCGATTCTGGCGGTGGCCGACAGATTGCCAAGGCGGACGATCACCGGAATCGTCACGCCATAGACCGGGGTGAGGCGAAACGACACGCCCCCGGTCTTCGCGGCGGCGGTGGCAGGGCGCGATTCGGGGATCGCACGAAATAGCAGATGGACGCGATATTCGCCGTCGGCGAGCCCTTGGGGGGCGCGAGCGTTGATACGGATCGACTGCGGCTGATTGGGGGGCAGGGTGACCTTGCGCGGGGCATAAAGGATCATCGCTTCGGCGGCGCTTTCGCGCGCATTGGGGGCGGTAACGGTTTCGAGCGTGCCGTCGGGCTTCATTCGCCTGAGCTCGACCGAGACGCGGTACGTTGCGACATCGTCGCCGATATTGTTGAGGATAATCTCGGTGCCACGCCGCCCATCCAGGATGATCCGGGTAGGCGCGACGAGCAGGTCGCCGACTCCCGCGTTAAGCGGTGTCGCGACGAAGGCGAGCGGGGCGGCGAGGAGAGAGGCAAAATGGCGCGTACGAGCGGGCATGGACAGTTTCCTCCGGATTGGAGGGATATATCTGGTCCAAAATGGTTACTTTAACGCTAACCACGCCACGCAATTCGACCTGTGCCCCGCCCAAAAAGAAACGGCCGCGGGCAAGCGCGGCCGTCGATCGATCGAGTTCGGCTTGCTTACTGATAATCGGCGGTGACCGTCATCGTCCCGCTATACACGCCCCCGACCAGTGTCGGGCTGACTGTGAGCGATCCACCGACGTCGAAATTGCTCCCCGGCGCGCCCGAGTTGGTCAGGACGATACTTGCCTGGCCATCGGGGGTGAAGGGAATCGAATCGACCCCATTCGACAGCGTCCCGCCGCTGTAAGTGAACAGGACGGTCAATTTGTTCGTGCCCTGGACATTAAAGCGCGCCTGCTTGGCAATCCCGCTGCATACGATGTCGACGGCGCAAGTGATTGCACCGGCACGACTCAATACGATCGTCCGCGTGCCGGCGAAGCCGGAGAAGGTCAGAGTCCCGAAATCCATGTCCTGGAGCTTCGACAGCGACACCGGCCTGACGACATTGACGGTGGTGACTGCGGTGGTGATGGCGGCGCTTGCGGGGTTGGTGGACGCAGCGGTGGCGGCCAAGGCAGCAAGCAATAGGGAAAGGCGACGCATAAGGGCTTACCTTCGAATAGGGTAAGCACTCCATTAACCAGAGAACCTTCGAATTGGGCTGACGAACATGGTTAGCGCGCCGTTAAGTCCTTCGGTTAGGTACACCAAAAAGGGGCCGCCGGAATCGGCGACCCCCCTTATGTAGCATCGTCGCAAGGACGTTTTAGAGGTAGTTGGCAACCACGTCGACATCGGCCGAGTAAGAGCCGTCGACAGTGGCGGCGACGACGGTGATCGTGCCACCGACATTGAAGCTGCCCGCGCCGCTCGAGTTGAGTAAGACGTCTTCGACCGCGTCGAGCGAGAAAGCGACGGTCGATACCAAGTCCGTGTGCGTTAGCACCGTTGGGGGCGTGTCATAGGATATGGTGATCGTCTGGCCTGCGACACCGCCGGTGAGCGTGAAGGCCGCGGGAGCGCCGCCCGAGCAAGTGAGCTGAGCCGAGCTGCACACTGCCACCGACCCGGTCGAATCGGCGACGGTGACCGTCGCGCTGGTCAGCGACGGATTCATCGTGGTGGTGCCGAAGTCGAGGTCGGTGCCATTGGTCATGGTCACCGGCTTCACGATCACGGCCCGGGCGGTGAACGTTTCGGTATCGGCAGGAGCGGCCATCGCCGGAGCGGCGAACAGGCCGGTGGCGACAGTTGCGGCGAGCGCCGCCTTGGTCAGAAGATTGGTCATGAACGTAATCCCCACTTGGTTCGGTGTGTTAAAAGATCGGCGGACTGACCGAACTTCCGGCCACCCCTGCTCTCTCCATTAACCGCGACCGCTTACGGCTTTGCTCAGCATCGAGGTAAAAGCAGCGTTTACCTTTGCTCCGAAACGGAGACATCTCGTACCGCTCAGAGATAGTCGGCGGTGATGTCGATCGTGCCGTAATACGCGCCCTCGCTGTCACCGCTGAGGCGAAGATCGCCTCCGAATCGAAACGACAAGGTCCCGTCGTCGCCGATGCGAGGGAAGGCTGGCAGGTCGGTGGTAAGCGATTCGATGCGGAGCGATCCGCTGCCTGCGCCGAACAATTGCACCGCGCCAGGAAGATCGACCCGCACCGCGCGCCCGGGTTCGCCGCGGATCAGCACCGTGCCGGGCATGGCGCGCGCGCCCGCCGCAGCCGCCGCGCCCGACAGCCGGGAAATTCCGCTCGGTGAAACAGCGACCATAGCGATGCCCTTTCCTTCGAACACGACCTTGTCGAAATCGAGTCGCGTTTCCACTTGAAGACGGAGCGGGACGGCGGGCCGGGCGTTGAGGAGTTCGGTGCTGCCCGCATCGCACAGCCGGCACGGCGCGGTTGCGTCCTGCGCGTTTACTACCGCGGGCACGACCGGCCCCGCGGCGGCGAGCACCACGCAGGCGAGACGGGCAAGGCGATGGCCCAACATGGCGGAGACGCTATCGCCGAGGTCTTACAACAGGGTTAAAACGGCTTTAGCAAAGCGAAGGCGGGAAAGACGGACATGACCAAACGCAGCAAGGAAGAATGGCGTGGGACGCTGAGTGAGGAACAATATCGAGTGCTGCGCGAAGCGGGCACCGAGGCCCCAGGAAGCGGCGAGTTGCTTCACAACAAAGCGAGCGGAACCTATCGCTGCGCAGGGTGCGGGGCGCCCGTTTTCAGGAGTGACACCAAATATGACAGCGGCTCGGGCTGGCCGAGCTTCACGGCGCCGGTCGAGGGCCAAGCGGTCGACGAAATCACCGATCGCAGCCACGGGATGGAACGTACCGAGGTGCGCTGCACGGCGTGCGAAGGCCATTTGGGGCACGTCTTCCCCGACGGCCCCGGTCCCGAGGGACTTCGTTATTGCATCAATTCGGCATCGCTCGACTTCGAGCCCGAGGATGCGGGCGCCCCCGCCAAGTCCGGCGACGACGCTGCCTAGCAGAGCGCTTGTCGTCGGGCGGGGGAGCCAATAGGGATGGTGACTGAATGGCATCTTCCTCTCCGCAACCCCGGCCGCGCGGCATGATCGGCTCCATCATCCGCTGGGGACTTGCCCTATTCGGCGTCGCCTTGCTCGCGCTCGGCATTGCGGTCGCGGTAGCGATGGCCTCCCTTCCCGAATATAATACGCTGAGCAAGCGCAGCGACCTTGGTCAGATGATCCGCGTCCGCGCCGCGGACGGCACCTTGCTGGTTTCGCTCGGCCCCAGCTTCGGCCGCTGGCTAAGCTATGAGGAAATCCCCGGGACGATGCGATCGGCAATGATCGCGGTCGAGGATCGCCGGTTCCGCAGCCACCCGGGGGTCGACCCGATCGGGGTCGCGCGCTCGTTCAAGGTACGGTTCGATACCGGGCGCTGGAAGCAGGGCGGATCGACCATCACCCAGCAGCTCGCGCGCAACATCTTTCTCACCAACAGCCGCACCTTTGGTCGAAAGCTGAAGGAAGCGGTGCTGGCGATGGCGCTCGAGGGGAAATTCTCGAAGGACCAGATCCTCGAACTTTACCTCAACCGAGTCTATTTTGGCGGCGGCGCCTATGGCATCGACGCTGCGAGCCGAACCTTCTTCGGCCATGGCGCCGAACAGCTCAGCCTCGGCGAAGCGGCGATCATCGCCGGGCTGGTCAAGGCGCCGTCCAATTATTCCCCCACCGCCGACGTCAAGGCCGCGCGCGGCCGGGCGGGTGTGGTGATCGATTCGATGGTCGAAAACGGTTTCCTCAGCGCGTCGGCGGCGGCCAATACCAATCCCGCGACGATCAAGGTCCAGCCACCCGCCAAGCAGAATAGCGTGCGCTATTTCACCGACTGGGCGCTGCCCCAGCTCGACACGCTGATCGACGAGACCAACGAGCCAATCGACGTGTGGACGACGCTCGACCCCGGCATGCAGAGCGCCGCCAATCGCGCGATAAGTCTGAACACCCCGCGCGGCGCCCAGGGCGCGCTGGTCGCGATCGACCGCGACGGCGCGGTGCGGGCGATGATCGGCGGGCGCGACTATGTCGATTCGATTTACAATCGCGCCACACAGGCCGAACGCCAGCCGGGGTCGTCGTGGAAATTGTTCGTCTATCTCGCCGCGCTGGAAAGCGGGATGAAACCGACCGATACGCTGGTCGATGCGCCGATCACGATCAATGGCTGGACCCCGCGCAACTCGACCCGTGCTTATGCCGGGACGGTGAGCCTGCGCGAGGCGTTCGCGCGCTCGATCAACACGATCAGTGCCAGGATCGGCGATCAGCTTGGCTTCTCGACCATCGCCGACATGGCGCGCCGGTTTGGCATCTCGGGGACGATCAGCACCTATCCCTCGATGGTGTTGGGAACGAGCGAGGTCCGGCTGATCGACATGACGCGCGCCTTTGCCGCAGTTTCGAATCTCGGCGTCAGCACCATGCCTTATGCGGTTCGCAAGGTCGTCACCTCCGACGGACGCTTGCTGTACCAGCATGCGCAGGGCGAGGAGCGCGTGCTTGTCGCGCCCTACGTCGCTGCGGGAATGACCGACCTGCTCCAGACCGCGGTGCTGTCGGGCACGGGGCGCGCGGCGCAGATCGGACGTCCGGTCGCGGGCAAGACCGGCACGACGAGTTCGAACAAGGACGGCTGGTTCGTCGGTTTTTCCAGCGGGCTCACCACCGGGGTGTGGATGGGGCGCGACGATGCCCGCCCGATCGCCGGGCTCCAGGGCGGCACCGCGCCCGCGCGCGCATTCAGCGCGTTCATGCGAGTCGCGGTGGCGCGGCGCCCGGTCGAGGCTTTTCAACTCGAAGTCCCGCTTCCCGACTGGCAGCTTGAGCCCGACGAGGAAGTGTGGGGCAATATCATTACCGAGGCCCCATTGGTCGATGCCGACGGCAATCCGATCGATCCACTCGGCAATTTGCCGAATGATGTGCTTGGCGCCCCCGCACCGCGACCGTCACAGAGCGATGGCGGACCCGATGAGCAATGGCTCGACGAAGTGCTCGACCGCAACCAGCCGGGTCCGCGTGCGCCTCCCCCGCCGCCGGGGGCGCGTTCGGTCCCGCCGTCAGCCCCGCCCGACCCGCTTGAGCCGCGGCCCGATCCGACGCAGCGCTAAACGCGCTTCGCCGACGTCGCCGCCATACAGTTTGGTTTGAAGCGCGTGGAACCGCGCGCCATGATTGAGGTGGACACGGTGCGCGACTTCATGCGCGACGACATAGGCGCGGACCCACGGCGGCGCGAGCACCAGCCGCCAATTGTAGCGGATCGCGCCCGACGCCGAACAGCTCCCCCAGCGCGTTCCCGCATCGCCGACGCTGACGGGGGCGTCGGCGATCCCGCTTCGCGCGGTGAGCGCGCGCGTCTCCTCGACCAGCCGCAACCGCGCTTCTTCGCGTAGCCAATGCGCGATGCGATGGCCGAAGCGGTCCGCAGGGCCGCCACAAATCAGCCGCCGATCGACCAGTCGCGGGGTGCGCGGCTCTGCCTCCACCCAGCAGAGCAGCACGTCGTCACCGTCGAACGGAATCGTGGCACCCGTTACCAACGGCTCGGCAGGCTCGATCCGCGCGAGCTGCGCCTCGACCCATTCCGACTGGGAGCGCGCCCAGTCGAGCGCGGCGCGGTGGCTGACGCGACGCGGAACCGTCAGCCGGAGCAGCCCGCGCGGCTCGTCGAGCGCCAGTCGCAGGCGGCGCGCGCGGGGATGGGCGCGAAGTTCGACCGGCCAAGGCAGGCCGGCGAGCGACAGCGGTTCAGAGGTCGCGATCGACAAGGTGAAACTCGAGCTCGCCAGCATCGACTTCGCTGATCGTCCAGCCGCGCGTCGACTGCGCCGCCTCGTGCACCGTCTCGCGGCTTCCCGACACGAGATAATGCCAGTCGTAGAGCGGCTTGCCCTCGTAGCGCAGGCGATAGGCGCAGGTCGTTGGAAGCCATAAGAGCTCGTCGAGCTTGGCCGGGTCGAGCTTGACGCAGTCGACGACGTGGCGTTTGCGATTGGGGTAGTCGGTGCATTGGCCAGCGCGGCGATCGAGCAATTTGCAGGCCACGTTGGTCGGATAAAGTTCGCCCGTCTCCTCATCCTCGAGCTTATGCAGGCAGCAGCGGCCGCAGCCGTCGCACAGCGCTTCCCACTCGCCGCGGTCGAGCCGTGCCAAGGGCTTTTCCCAAAAGGCTTTTGCTTTATTCATCGTGGCGCCAGCCATGATAGGCCACGGTGGCGCGATCAAGGCAAATCGGGCAAGATGCGGATCGGCACCCGGAAAAGCGAGGACAGGATGAAGATCGCACGGACCCAGTTGATAATCTTGGCGATTGCGGGATCGCTCGCGACTTCATTCGCTACGGTCGCCCTGGCGCAAGGGCAGCCCGACAGCGAAGTCTTTCTCCAAGCGATCGAAGAGCAACGCAGCAATGACGTGCTCGCGCTTGTCGCCAAGAAGGGACGCGGGATCATCAACAGCCGCGGCTATTCGGGCGCGACCCCGCTCAATACGGCGATGCGCAAGCGGGCGAGCCAGTACGTCAATTACTTGCTGCAAAATGGGGCCGATCCCAACCTAGCGGAGAAGAGTGGCGACACCGCGCTGATGATTGCCGCCCGGTCGGGTTATGGCGAAGGGCTGAATGCGATGATCGCCACGGGAGCCAAAATCGACACTACCAATCGCCAGGGTGAAACCGCGCTGATCATCGCGGTTCAGAACCGCCAGGCGCAGGCAGTCAAACGCTTGCTCGAAGCGGGGGCGAGCTCGTCGCGCACCGACAATGCCTCGGGGCTGAGCGCGCGCGACTATGCCGCGCGCGATCGCCGTTCGAACGAGATTTTGCGCCTTATCGATTCGGTGAAGGCCAAGCCGGTATTCGTCGCCGGGCCAGTGATCCGCTAAGGCTTATTGCCCTTCGCCGAGCGTCGGATCAAACTGTGCCGACAGACGGCGCGCGGCGCGGCGTGCGAAGCGCAGCAGTTCGGCCTTGCGCCGAGCCGGAGCGAGTGGACGATGCGCCGCGTCGCGCCAGATGGCGGCGTCATAGCGATCGGCAACCAGCAGTCCTGCTTCCGAGGGCAGGAAGCGTTCCTGGTCGCAGATCGTCGCCAATGCCGAGGGCACTGCCCAATAGAAACGATCACAATAATCGAGATAGTCGGTCCATTTCGCGTCGCCGAGCAGATCGGCGCGGCTGACCTTGATTTCGACGATCACCAGCTGACCCTTGCCGTCGATTGCCATCATGTCAGCGCGGCGGCCGTTGGGAAGCGGAACTTCGCACATCGCGAACAGATCCTGGTGGAAGAATAGCCGCGTGACTCCGCGCGCCACGTCTCCCGCGAGCGGCGGCTGGTCGGCGAAGCAATCGCGAATCGGATCGGAGGCCATCCGCGATGGTTAGAACAAAAGGGGGTCGCCGGAAAGCCCGCGACTGGCGCTTCTAACGGTAGAAGACGTGATTGCCGAGCGTCGCGACGCGCGTCAGGCGCCAGCCCGGCGAGACGCGGCGGGCGTGGAAGAAGAGCGCCTTCGACACCGGAGTCGGCTGAAGCTTCTGGTCGACGATCCTGGCGATCGCGACGGCATTCTTCCATTGCAGGCCGCCACGCGCGATCGGCGGCATCGAGCGACCACGAACGAAGCTGAACTGGCTGCGCTGATAGACGACACCGCAATAGGACGATGGGAAGCGACCCGAAGTGGCGCGATTGGCGACGACATGGCCGACCGCAAGCTGGCCCTTGAGCGATTCGCTCTTCGATTCAAAATAGATCGCGCCGGCGAGGCATTCGAGTTCGCGGCTTCCCGCTTCGCTCGAACGCAAATGCGCCACCATAGCGGCGAGATCGCCCGTGGCACGGGCCGCCGGCGCTACGCGGTCGCTTACCGCCGGTTCCTCTAACGGGGCGAGGATATCGGGGGTCACAGTAATGGGTAGTTCGGGGATGGTCAGTGCGGCTGGAACCACCAGCGACGGCATTTGAGTCATTCCGTTAAGCAGCGGCTCGTTCGCGGTACCGGGACGGACCTGCGCCGGAGCGACGGTGGCGGCGCTGAGCGCGGCAATCACCAGCAAAGCGGAACGAAACGGATGCACCATGGAGAACCAAATTCATGCGGTGGATCGGCCGCTCGGCAGGACGTGCGTTACCGCACCGCCTGCCGGGATAATCCCCCGACTGCGTGGCACTTTACCGGCTGAATTGCCCAGACAAGTGCCCCCCGCTCTGTCGTGGGGACGGCTTTTCGTGAATGGTTCCGGGCGGTCAACCTATTGAGGTCGTTTCAGCGATGAATCGTTCTGGGAGCGCGACGTCCAGTTCAATTAACCACAAATCGGGGTCATTCGCGCGACGCTTTTGCGACCAGTGGCGGACTTCGGACTCGCTCGCACCGGTCAATGGCCCGACCTTTTGCCAAGCATAATTGCCGGCCGCCCCCAGCCCGCGCTCGAGACAAGCAACATGACTCCCACGCTGCGCTATGAGCAGCAGGAGCGCGCCGCGATCGGGATCGCCCCTCGCCAGGATCATTCCGGACCCGCCTTCGACTTGGGCGCGGCGCACCAGGCTCGTCGCTTCGAGCCGCGCGGGAAGGCGATCGTCCATTATTGCCTGCGATAGCCCGCAAGGCTCGACAAGGCGATGTGCGAGCGAAGGAAGGTGCCCGTCCCGCGGGCGCATTCCTCACCGCTCGAATCGACGATCCGTGCCTCGGCGACGAAAACCCGGCGGCGACCCGAGATCCAACGTCCCTCGGCGCGCGCCGCGCCCCCTTTCATCGCCTTAGTGAAGTGGAGATTAAAAGCGGTGGTGAGCAGGAAGCGGTCGCTGACCAGCGCGTTGGCGGCGTAAAAGGCCGCGTCGTCGAGCATTTTGAAATAGAGCGTGCCATGCGCCGCGCCCGCAGCGTGGAACGCGTCAGCGGCGACGGTGAATGCAATCTTGCTTCGCCCCGCTTCAGGAAGCGACAGCGTCGAGCGGAACAAGGCGTTGATCGGCGCAGAACCGTATAGCGACTCAAGCGCGCGCAGGTGAGCGTCGAGCCCGGTCGGAACCATATCAGGCGGCATCGCGCTCTTCGACGCCGAGCAAAACCGCCGCGAGCGCATCGCGGCTCCGCGCGCCGCGCAATTTCTCGACCGTCGCGGCGTGACGCACGAGGCGGCTGACTGCGGCGAGCGCCTTCAAATGCCCGGCCCCCGCGTCGGGCGGAGACAGCAGCAGGAAGACCAGGTCGACCTTGGCGCCGTCGATCGCTTTATAATCGAGCGGGGCAGAAAGCCGCGCCACCAGCGCATAGATGCGATCAAGCCCGGGGAGCTTGCCGTGGGGAATCGCCACCCCGCCGCCGAATCCGGTCGATCCAAGGCGTTCGCGCTCGGCGATCGCTTCGGCGATCAACCCGGGATCGAGCGACAGCCGCGACCCTGCCACCTGCGCCAGTTGATTGAGCAACTGACGCTTGTTGTTGACGGCAAGATCGATGCGGATCGCTTCGAAATCAAGGAATTGCGACAGGGTCATGATAACGAACACTTTGCGGAACAGGTGCGGCGCGGCGCGCGGAATTGAGCCGCCGATACGACGAACAACGCGGGCTTGTCACTTGCCCGTCGGTTCAACCCAGCCGATCGTGCCGTCATCACGTCGATAAACCATGTTGTACGCCCCGCTCCGGCTATTGCGGAACATCAAGGCGTTGGTGTTGCGCAGGTCGAGCATCATCACCGCATCGGATACACTCGCCTCGGGAATATCGACTCGCGTCTCGGCGACGATCGCCGGGGCTTCGGGGGCGGGCGAGTCAGCGTCGGCGGGAGGAGCGAACACCGTGTAAGCGGCATTGTCATCGACCTTCGCCTCGCTCCCGCGGCGTTCGCGCAGTCGGCTCATATAGCGCTTGAGCTGGCGCTCGATCTTGGTCGCGGCACCGTCGAACGCGACATGCGCATCCTCGGCGCGGTTCGACGCCTTGAGCACCATCCCTTGCGCCACGGGGGTAATGATGTCGCAGGTGAAATTGTCATAGGGACCGCGTCCGAAGGTCACATTGGCGGCCACGGCGCGGCTGACATATTTGTCGGACATCGCATTCATGCGGTCAGCGACATGGGTGCGAAGTGCTTCGCCGGTTTCGACCTGGTGGCCCGCAACCCTGATGTCCATGGAAAATGTCCTTCTTCAAAATCGCACTGCCGATGAGCAATGCGTCAGGCGGCGCCGCGTTCCGTGACCCCGGCAAAGCGTTGCCACAGCGGGTTGGCGATCCTCGCCAGAAAGCGTCCGTGACGCGCGATTTCGGCGGGCAAGGCCTGGTGCGGGCGCGGTTCGCGATAGGGACGGGCAAGCGCGGGGCCGCTGGACGGCGCGGCATTGCTTGCGGGGAGGTCGGCGACGAGGCCAAGTCCGATCTGGCGCCCGCCGGTCAGCTCGACATAGACTTGCGCGAGCAATTGCGCGTCGAGCAACGCGCCATGCTTGACGCGCTGCGAGCGATCGACCCCGAAGCGGCTGCATAGTGCGTCGAGGCTGTGCTTGGCGCCGGGATGGCGGGAACGCGCCAGCCCGAGCGTGTCGACCATCCGCGTAATGCAAACCGGCGGGCGACCGCAATTGTTCAGCTCATGGTTGAGGAAGCCGAAATCGAACCCGGCATTATGCGCGACGAGCGGCGAGTCGCCGATAAACTCCAGCAATTCCTCGACCTTTTCGGCGAAGCTCGGCTTGTCCGACAGGAAAATGCTGCTTAGCCCATGCACTGCCTCCGCCTCGCTCGGCATCGCTCGCTGGGGATTGAAATAGCAATGGAACTGGCGCCCGGTCTCGATCCGCCCGATCATTTCGATACAGCCAATCTCGACCATGCGGTCGCCGCCCGCGGGGTTCAGGCCCGTGGTTTCGGTGTCGAAGACGATTTCGCGCATGATTTGCTTAAACACCCGTCGCGAGGCCAAGACAAGCGAGGATCGCATTCACCTGAACGCGCGTGTCGGCCAGGCTGCGCGACGTGTCGACGACGAAATCGGCGCGGGCGCGCTTGTCGGCGTCTGGCATCTGCCGCGCGATGATCGCTTCGAGCTTGGCCTTGGTCATTCCGGAACGCGCCATCACCCGCTCGCGCTGCAATGGGTCGGGGGCGGAGACGACGATGACCTGGTCGAATGCGGCGTCGCCTCCGGTTTCGAACAATAAGGGAATGTCGAACAATAAGGCGGGAGCGTCGCCATGCTCGACGATGAACCGTGTGCGTTCGTGATGGACCGCAGGGTGAACGATTGCTTCGAGGGCCGCAAGTTCGGCGGGATCGCCGAGCACGGCAGCGGCAAGCGCTTCGCGATCGACCGCACCAGCGCGCGTCGTGCCGGGGAAACGCCGCTCGATCGGCGCGACCAGCCTGCCGCCCGCGCCTTGCAGAGCGCGCACCGTCGCGTCGGCGTCGAACACCGGAATGCCGGCAGCGGCAAACATCGCCGCGACGGTCGATTTTCCCATCCCGATCGAACCAGTAAGCGCGAGCGTGATCATGGCCGCAGCCTGTGCCACAGTTCGGCATCGCGGTCGCGCGGCGGATCCTGGCCGAACATCAGCTCGAAGCTGGTCGCGGCCTGCTCGACGAGCATGTCGAGCCCGGTCACCACAGTGAGGTCGCCTCGCGTCTTGGCGGCGACGATCAGCGGAGTGTCAGCGGGGTTGCTGACCATGTCGAACACCAGCCCGCCCTCGGGGATCAATGCAAGATCGCAGTTAAGGCATTCATAGCCCGCCATCCCGAGCGGGGTGGCGTTGATCAGCGCGTCGCTGTCGACCTGGTCGGTGAGCGGGCGCGGGGTGAGCACGAGCCCGAATTCGACCGCCAGCTTGGTCGCAGCCGCCATGTCGCGCGCCTGAATTCGAACGAGATCGATGTCGAGCAATCTGAGCGCCACCAGCGCCCCGCGCGCCGCACCGCCGCAGCCGAACACAGTGAAACTCCTGACGCGGCGGCCGACCGTGCGCGCGCGCTCGACCAAGGTCGCGATCGCACCGACGTCGGTGTTGGCGGCGAACAATTTGCCGTCGCGCATCAGCAATAGATTGGCCGCGCTCGCCGCGACCGCGCGGTCGGTGGCC
>JBKJTQ010000056.1:0-6091 GCA_046589895.1 Sphingomicrobium sp. | reverse complement strand
CCGAAGTGCCGACCGAGACGAACAGATCGGCGTTCATCAGCGCGGCGTCGATCGCTTCCATCTCATACGCCATTTCGCCGAACCAGACGATGTCGGGGCGGACCATCCCGGTGGTCTCGCACAATGGGCACGTCGCTTCTTCGCCCATCACTCCCGGCCAAGCGAAACGCTCAGCGCAGCACAGGCACCAGCCTTTGAGCAACTCACCGTGCATGTGCAGCAGCCGCCGAGTCCCCGCACGCTCGTGCAAATCGTCGACATTTTGGGTCACGATCAGCAGTCCCCCGCGCCATTCGGCATCGAGCCGCGCCAGCGCGGCGTGCGCCGCATTGGGCACGACCTCGCCCAGCCGCGTCCGCCGCGCATCATAGAATTGGTGCACCAGCGCGGGATTTCGCGAGAAGGCCTCGGGGGTCGCGACATCCTCGACTCGATGTCCCTCCCACAGGCCGTCAGCGGCGCGAAATGTGGCAAGCCCGCTCTCCGCTGAAATCCCGGCGCCGGTGACGACAACGATGTTCTCGATCTCTCGCATCGCCGGGTTATAGGTGGCCGATGACCAAGGGCAATATTCGCGTCGGCATCGGCGGGTGGGACTTTGATCCGTGGCGCGGTACCTTCTATCCGGCCGGGCTCGCCAAGACCAAACAACTCGCATGGGCAGCCGAGCAGCTTACCACGATCGAGATCAACGCGACCTATTATGGTCGGCAGAAACCGCAGACCTTCGCCAAATGGGCCAAGGCGGTGCCGGACGGTTTCCAGTTCAGTGTCAAGGCATCGCGCTACGCAACGACCAGCAAGAAGCTTGCCGAGGGCGCCGAATCGGTTGAGCGATTTCTTGAGCAGGGCATCACGGAGCTCGGCGACCGGCTCGGGCCGATACTATGGCAGTTCGCTACGACCAAGGCGTTTGATGCCGACGACTTCGCCGCATTCCTCAAACTCCTGCCCGATAAGCAGGACGGCATCCCGCTTCGCCACGCGCTCGAAGTCCGCCACGAAAGCTTCCGCGATCCGGCATTCTTCGCGCTCGCCAAGGCGGCTAATGCGGCAATCGTTTTCGCCGACAGCGACCAGTTTCCCGAGATCGACGAGCCCACCGCCGGCTTCACCTATGCCCGCCTGCAACAAAGCCAGGAGACATGTCCGACCGGCTACGACGATGCCGCGCTCGCCCGCTGGGCAAAGCGGACGATCGATTGGGCAGCGCGTGGCGATATCTTCGTCTACTTCATCAGTGGCGTTAAAATCCGCGCCCCCGCCGCCGCGCAGACGCTCCAGCAACGCCTCGGGATTGCGCCCGCCTGAGCCCTGCGCCATCACGCCTTATGCGCACCAAACGACAGCCCCTCCGCCTGACCCTTTTCGCTCCCGAAGGCCGGATGGGCCGCGCCATCGTCGAAGCGGTGGCCGCCGACCCCAGCTTCGCGATCGACCCCGACCATGGTGACGTGCTGGTCGACTTTTCGTCCCCCGCGGCCTTGAGCAAGAGCCTCGACCGCGCGGTTGCGGCGGGAATTCCGATCCTCGTCGGCACCACCGGGCTCGACGATTTCGCCGAGCGCCGGATCGGCGCGGCGGCCGAAGAGGTGGCGGTGCTCCGCGCCGCCAACACGTCCTTGGGGGTGGCGCTCCTCGCCGACCTCGTCGAGCGCGCGGCGCAGCTGCTCGGGCCCGGCGCGTGGGATATCGAGATCGTCGAGGCTCATCATGGCGCGAAGGCCGATGCACCGTCGGGCACCGCACTCGCGCTTGGCGAGGCCGCCAAGCGCGGGCGCGGCGGGAGCCCGGGCGAAGAGCGCGGCCGCGACGGCACCGGGCTCAAGCGCGAAGCCGGTGCAGTCGGCTATGCATCAGTGCGCGGCGGCACCGTCGCGGGCGACCATGACGTAATGTTCCTTGGGCAGGGCGAGCGGCTGATCCTGTCGCACCGTGCCGAGAGTCGCGCGATCTTCGCGCGCGGCGCGCTCGTCGCCGCGCGCTTCCTCCACGCCAAGCCCGCCGGCCTCTATTCAATGCGCGACGTGATCGAGTCCCTGTGAAGCGCGACGATGTGTTCGAATTCTACCGCCGCCTCGCCGAGACTGATCCCTCGCCGCGACCCGAGCTCGAATATGTGAACCCCTACACCTTGCTAGTCGCGGTCGCCTTGTCGGCGCAATCGACCGATGTCGGGGTCAACAAGGCAACGCGCGCGCTGTTCGCCAAGGTCACTACGCCTCAACAGATGCTCCATCTTGGCGAGGACGCCTTGCGCGAACAGATTAAGACGATCGGGCTGTTCAACACCAAGGCCAGGAATGTCATCGCCGCGGCGCAAACGCTGGTCGAACTATACGGTGGCGAAGTCCCGCAGGATCGCGACCTGCTCCAAAGCCTCCCTGGAGTCGGGCGCAAGACCGCCAACGTCGTCCTCAACGCGGTGTTTGGTGAGCCGCGCATCGCAGTCGACACGCACATTTTCCGTGTTGCCAATCGCACCGGGCTCGCGAGGGGCAAGAATGTGCTCCATGTCGAGCTCAAGCTTGAAAAGGTCACGCCACAGCCGTTCCTGGTCAATGCGCATCAGTGGTTGATCCTCCACGGCCGCTACATCTGCAAGGCGCGCACGCCGGAATGCTGGCGCTGCCCGGTCGCCGACCTGTGTGCGTTCACGCCAAAGACCCCGCCGCCCAAGCCCAAGCGCGGCTAATTCGTCACACCGTTGAGTCGCAAGCGCTCGGCTTTGCGGCGAACCGTCGAAGGAGGCCGCGCACCATTCAAATGATCAATCGAACGCCAAGGGCGTTCACCAACCATTTCCAATAGTTAGCGATTCTCACACCCGATGCAGTGATATGATAGCGTGTTAATTTGACAATTATGTTGCAGTTTGTCCTGAAAGGCGTAAATTTTCTCGAACGGAGGAGAGAGTCATGGTCAATCGCTTGTTGCTATGCGCGATCGCGATCGCCGCTGCAGCCGCCCCGCTCGCGGCCAAGCCGGCCGAAGTCGGCTATCCCAAAAACTCACTCGGCTATGCCGCGCTAATGAGCGCTGAATATGCCACCGCCGAGCAGCAGTTGCGCGCCGCCGACGGCGTCGCCGCCAATGATCCAGCGCGGCTGATTAACCTCGGCACCCTGCTCATCCGCACCGGGCGTCAGGCCGAAGGTGCTGCATTGCTTGAGCAAGCGGTCAAGGGCGAGGATGTCGAGCTTCTGCTCGGCGATGGCCGGACGATGTGGTCGCGCGATCTTGCGCGGCGAGCCCTTGCCACGGTCCAGACTAGCTACGCCGGGCGCTAGGGTCGGCCAGAGCTAGACGGAAGCGGAAAAACGACTAGGTCCAGCGCCGTTCGAACCGGTCGCCAAGCCCGGTCAACAACTCATATTGTGACAAGCCCGTCGCGTCGCTCACAGCGGGCAAGTCATAATCAAGGGTCACCCATTCGCCTTCGCCAAGTTCGGGCGCCGCGCTGACGTCGAGCGCGACGAGGTCCATCGAAACCCGCCCGATCAGCGGCAGCGCGGCATCATCGAACGACGCACTCCCAGCGCCGGCAAAACAACTTAAATAGCCGTCGGCATAGCCGATGTTGACGATCCCCGCCTCGGTGTCGGCCGTCGCGCTCCACGTCGCGCCATAGCCGATCGTCTCGCCCGCGCGCACTGTGCGGCGCTGGATCACTTCGGCTTGCGGGAAAGCGACCTGCGCGATGTGCCCGGCCGCCTCGTCGCGCGGGATGCCGCCGTAAAGCGCGAGACCCGGACGAACGAGATCGAACGCATAATCGCGACTCAGGCAAATCCCCGCCGAATTGGCGAGGCTGTAGCGTTTCGCCGTTACCGTCGCCGCGACAGCGGCGAAGCGGTCGCGCTGGACCCCATTCATCATCTGGTCCTCGTCGGCGCAGGCCAAGTGGCTCATCAGCGTGTCGATCTCGAGCCCGTCGAGCAGATCAATCTCGTCGGCGTCTACGCCCAATCGGTTCATCCCGGTATCGACCATCACGTCGCAGGCGCGCCCCGGCGCCGCTGCCTTCCACCGCGCGATCTGCGCTGCGCTGTTGAGCACGGGGCGGGCATCTCTCGCTAGCGCGGCATCAAGATCGTCGGGCCCAACCCCGTGAAGCACGCTAAGTCCAGCGCCCGCGGGCAGCGGCCCGAGCGCTTCGGCCTCGGCCCAGGTCGAGACGAAAAAGTCACGGCATCCGGCTTGCCCGAGCCGGGCCACCACCTCGCGCGCGCCAAGCCCATAGCCGTCCGCCTTTACCGCCGCCCCCGCCGCGACGCCCGCGATTCGCTGCAACCAGCGCCAATTGGCGACGAGCGCGGCGGACTCGAGGCGGAGACGGAGCGCGTGGTGCATCGTGCGGCGATAGCCAGCGCTTCATTGTCCGTCGAGCGCCTGCTTGGCATTTTCCCAATCGCGCCCGTCGAACGCTTCGATCGCGAGAGTGACCGGCGCCTCGAGGCAGTTGGCGTTGACGCTCCACGCACCGGGATGGCTGCGCGGCTGATAGAAGCTCTTGACCCCGCAGCGCGAGCAGAACAGATGCTCCGCCGCGCCGGTCCCGAAGCGATAGCTGGTCAGCGCTTCGGCGCCGCGCTCAAGCGTGAAATCCGAATGCCGCACGATGATGTGCAGAAAACCCGTTATCGAACAGACCGAACAATTGCATCTCAGCGCAGGGATCGGCGGACCGGGCAGGAACGCAGCGAAGCGCACAGCACCGCAATGACAACCGCCCCTGGCCTCGATCGATCCGCTCGACACGTTGCGCGCCACTCCTTGTCAGCTCAAGCCTACCATGCGCGCTGCGCCGCGGTCACCCTTACTCATCGGGCTGCCAGCTGGGCTTTGGCCGATCCAGTTCGCTCGGCGACGATCCGGTCGCGCTCGGCGCGGACTCGGGCGCGGGTTTCGACTTTGCAGACGCGCACCTGGTTCTGGCCGGCGAGGTTGGCGGGCGACGCTTCGCCGCACGCATCGACGATTGCGATCGCCAACCGGCGATCGAGCGTGCGCAGCCCGGCGACGCTTGAGAGATTGAGGTCACTGATCTTGATGATGCGAACCGCGTCGCCGACCGGCTCGGCCCACAGTGGCGCGGAAAAAGCGGAAAGCAGCAATAGTGGAAGAAGGCGGGTCATGGTCGCTATCCTTTGTCTTGACGGCCGGGCAAATCCGGAGCGACTTTCCAATTAGTTTCAATTTTCAGTTTTAATAAGCAACGATGTTGCAAAGTGGTTCTGCATTAATGCAGAATGCAATGGGCCGCCGGGCGGCGCAGGGGACAGATATGTTCGATTGGAATGACTTGCGCTATTTGCTTGCTGTCGCCGAAGGCGGAAGCACGCTCGCCGCGGGCCGGGTGCTGCGCGTCAGCCAGACCACGGTTGCCCGCCGCATCGCCGCGCTTGAGCAAGCGATCGGCTTCCCGCTCTTCGACCGGCGCCAGGCGGGCTATGTATTGACGCCCGTCGGGGACGCGCTTCTCGATCAGGCGCGCTCAGTCGAGCTGGCCGCGAGCGGATTCGCCGAAACTGCAGCGGCGCTCGCTCGCGATGCCAGCGGCACCGTCCGCCTGACGACCGAGGAGATTTTCGCAAACGAGCTTCTCGGACCGTGGTTGCGCGAGCTCCACGACCTTCATCCGGAAATCCGGATCGAGCTCGACACGGTGCGGACCATCCGCGACCTCGGCGCCGGCGAGGCGGACATCGCGCTGCGCAGCACCGCTTTGCCGCAGCCCGCAGGCGTGGTCGGCCGCCGCCTGTGCGTTGACGATTGGACCCTCTACTGCAGCCGAGACTATGCCGCGCGGCACGGCGTTCCCAAGACCAAGCAGGAGCTCAAGAATCATGCGCTGGTCGGCGGTGGAGGCGGCAATCTCGAACGCGCTTATTCGGCGTGGATCCACGAACTCGGGCTTGATGACCAGGTCGCGATCCACCACGGCACCTCGACCGGCCTGCTCTCGGCGGTGCGCTCGGGCTTCGGCATCGCGGTGCTGCCTTGCCTCCTCGCCGACGACGACCCCGACCTCATCCGCTGCCTGCCGCCCAAGCGTGGCCATGGCCGCTCGATGTGGCTGCTGACCCAC
>JBKJTQ010000175.1:0-16834 GCA_046589895.1 Sphingomicrobium sp. | reverse complement strand
GGGGTGCACAGTCCGAGCTGGGTCTGAACGCCGTTGATCGGGATCGGATGGCACAAGCGGCCCATCGCGACCCGCAACACGATGTCGACCACATCGTCGCCCGGACGGCGTCCATTGGGGAAGCCGGCGAAATCGTCGGCTACCACGCCCAGCGACCGCTGATCCGCTTGCGGCGTGGCTGTTACCAGCGTGTTGAGGCGAAGCATTTCCGACGGGGTCTGGCTCGTCATCTGGTTGAGCGACGCGATCCCGGTAAGGAAGGTCGCGACCAGGTCGTTGCGCGGGAAGTTGGTCGGCGCCAGCGTCGCGAAGTTGGTCCCGAGCGTGGAATTGACCGCCCCCCGGAACAGCACGTTGAGGATTTCCGGGAAGGTCGGATTGGTCACGTACTTGGCCAGCGCCGCGTCGGCGGTCGGCTTGACGGCGTTGAACAAATCCTTGTCCGGCAAACCGATCACGAGTTCATTGACCAGCGGCATACCGAGGCGCGAAACCTGAACGAACGCGCCACCCGTCGAATCCGGCTCCAGATAAGTCGGGCTCGGGCTGAGCACGCGCGTCTGCGGCAGGCTTGCCGAGCTCCACACGCCGATCACGCCATTGCCATTGCCGGTGATGCAAGCGGTAGGAAGTTCCAGCGCGAGCGACGTGACGTTCCTTTTGCCGATCAGTTCCTGGTTGTCCGAGCTCTGGGTGATCCCGTTCGGGAAAGGCGAGCCGCTGCTATAGACTGGGTCGGCAGCGCCCTGAATCGGGACGAAGTTAACAAGATCGAAGATCGGGCCAAGGTTGACCGCGAAATATTCCGCCCGCTGACCGGCGAACACGCGGCCCGGCGTCGCGCATCCGGGAAGCGAGATGTTGGCGATGAACTGGTCTGCGTAAGCGGGATAGTTCGGGATCGTCTTGTTGCCGGCATTGTCGAACGGCTTGGCAAAGCCGGTTCCGCCAAAGCTTGCGTTGGTGATGTTGTTGGCGCCGCCGGTGCGACGGTCGCCCTGAATCTGCCTGACGGTGAAATATTCATACTCGCCGAGGTCCACATCGAGCGACCCGCTGATTTGGCCGGCATGGCGCAGCGCGATTGGCAATTCCAAGCCACCGGCATTGATGGTCACGCCCGTGCCGCCCTTCAGCGCGTTGGAAAACCGGAACTGGTAGGTCAGGTCCTCAAGCGCATCGCCATTGCTGTCGATCATGATCTCGTACGCCGCGTCGGGATCCATCGTGAAATAATTCGGGCCGCTGCCCGGTCCTTCATCCGGCTGGAAATTGGCGATGATCGTGGTGAAGGCGGCGCGGCCGGGTTCATAGCTGCGGAACGCATATAAGTCGGTATTGTCGACCTTGGGCGTCTTGGTGATGTTCGGCGCCTCGCGGTGGCTCGAACTATACGCGGGGGTAAGTGCCATGAGCGCGAGCGCTAGGCCCGTACCCAATTTTACGCCTGAACGAATCATCCTTCTTCTCCTGATATGCGCCGACCGCGCGGCCGGGGAAGCGACGCAGCAAAGCTCTTGGCTGGCAGTAATCGCCGTCAACCGAGTCGCTTGTTTAAGCAGTCCGCGCTTCAGAAAATTCACATATGTTATTTTTACGGGCTGCCGCTCAAAATATCCCGCCGGCTGCAGCGGATATCGCACGGACTACCGAAACCGCCGCGCGAATCGCGGCGAACGCGTTGAACACCAACAACTTTCCTGCGTGACCGATCAGCGCGCGGCGGGGGCGTTACGGGTGGCCGCCGCAATCCGTGCCGGCGCCGCGGCGACCAGCGGCTTGGCGCCATCGCCCAGGATGATGAACGCCGCCCAGTAAAAGGGGTGTGAGGTGCGCGCGTCGTCCATCAGCCCGCCCTGCGCCTCGCCCAGCGCCTGCGCCAGCGCCTGACCCGGGCGCGCGCGGAGCATCCCGCCGACCAGTCGCTTGGTCGCGTCGTAATTGTCGGGCACCGGCCAGTGGCTCGCAACCACCGATCGCGCGCCCGCGCCGACGAAAGCGCGGACCAGTCCGTCGAGGGCATAATTGCCCCCCGTAATTCCCGCCTCGCGCGACGCGCTCGAGGTCGCCGCGCCGGCGGTGTCGCACGCCGACAGGATGACGACATCGGCGTCGAGCTTCAAATCGAAAATCTCTTTGAAGCTGAGCAGGCCGTCGGACCCGGCGGCGGCGAAGCTCGTCACCAGCGCGGGGCGCGCCGGGCAATCTGGGCGCGGCGCGGTGACCAGTCCGTGGGTGGCGAAGTGGAGAATTTTGTAATCGGACAATTTCTGGTCGGCGAGCAAGGCACTGTCGGTGAACGCCGCGCCCGTCACCAAGCGGCTATTCTCCGCCCCGAACACCGCTTGCCCGAGCAGCAGTTCATCGGGCGAGATCGGCGCTTGCCATGTCTGGATCGGCCAGTCGCAATCGTCGGCCACCGCTATCGCCGGGCGCACCGTCGCGACCGCATTCTGGCCGATGCCGAGGTAGATGTTCGCGGCGCGGCTCGGCGTCAGCGCGCGCAGGTCGAGGAAGCTGCGCGGGCTGGCCGAGATCGACATGTCGCGCCTCCGTCCCAGCCAGTCGATTCCGCGAAAGTCGAACGCGTCGGCCCCAGCCTTGCTGATGCGTAGCTGGTAGGCGTCGATCCCCGCCTGTTTCGTAACGAGCACATAGGGCGGCAATTGCAGCATCGCGCCGTCGGGCTCGAAGATCAGGTGCCGCAACCGGCTGACCTCGCCGTCGATCGTCCCGAACAGCGACAGGTACAGCGACCGGGCGCGGATGAGGTCGAATGGCTCGGTGACAAGTTGCCCCTGGGCATCATATTTGGCGATGCTGTCGCGCACCGCCCCGACCTCGCCACCGAGTTTCGCCGCGTTAATATCGAGCTTGATCGCGCGCGCGCCCATTTTGGTCGCGTAAAGCGCATAGACCAGGTCGTCGACGACCATCATCTTGTAATAACCCTCGCCATCGCGCAGCGCGGCGCGCAATTCGCCCAGCCCGACGGTCGCCGGCGACAGCGCCTTGTAACGCGGATAATCGGCCAGCCGCGCGCTGATCCTGGTCTGCTCGCTGCGCAAATTGTCGCGGCCCGCGCTCGCAAGTAGGAGCGCGGCACGATCGCTTGCCGCCGGCGCGGGCAGTGCAGCCAGCCGCGCGACCTCGACATCGGCGCGAATGATGTCGCGCGCGCGCGTCACCGCCAGCCTGAACAGCGCGCTCGCCTCATCATCGCCCTGCGACATCTGACGCGCGAGGATCGCCTGGGTCTGTGCCACGCCGGGGCGCTGCATGATTTGCGCCGCGCGGAACATCGCCGCGGCATCGTCGGCCGACCCGCCGCGCGACAGCAGGTCGAAATAGGGTCCGAGCAGCCCGCGCAGGGCGCCACTGCTGTCGGCGATATCGCCGCTGTCGTCGACCACCGAATCGAACAGTCCCCGCGCTCCGGCGCTATCGCCGCTGCGCATCAGGAGGCCTGCCTTGCGCGCGCGTGCCGACAGCAAGGCCGGGCTATCGGGGAATGAAGTAGCGATCATCGCAATCGCGCGGTCAAACGCCGCGGTCGCCGCGATGCGGTCGCCGCGGGCTTCGGCGACCAGCGCATGTTCGATCTCGATCTCGCCGCGCAACCAGTCGGTCGATCGCACGCCCCCGTCGCGAACCTTGCTCAAGCGCTCGGTCGCGCTCGACAGGCTCGCGTCAGCCTCGGCCAGTTTGCCCTGCTGCCGAAACGCGATCCCGCGCAACTCAATCGCTTGGGCATCGAGCACCGCGGCGCGTTCCGAAGCGGTCAGATTGGCGCCCAGCTGCGCCAGTTCCTGCACGCTGCTGCTTTCGCGATTGATCAGGAAGGACATCGGGATGCTGATCGTCCCGCTGCGGATTTCGGCACTCGCCTCATCCTCGGCGACGGGCGCGACGGGCTTGTCAAGGTCGACGATCGCGCTTTCGCTGTCGCGCTGGTTGAGATTGTTGATCGCGTGGTAATTGCGGATCAACCGCTGCGTTATACCGTCGCCGACCGGCGATGCGGCTTCGGCGCGCGTCAGCAAGCGGGCCGCCGCGCCAAAATTGCCAAGGTTGGACTGTTGCAGGCCCTGGTTGGCGAGCGCTTCGGCGAGCGCGCCGCCATTGTCGGTGTCGCGCCCCGCCAGATTCTCGAAAAATTCGGCACTTTCGGCAAAGCGCGAGCCATTACCGCGGGCGTAGGCTTCGGCCCGCGCCCCGGCGACGTCGAGCGATCCCGCCTGGGTGCGCGCGAAGGCGGCAGGGTCGCTAACCTCGGTGGTTGCGACTTGCACCACGCCGGTCTGCGCGCGGTCGAGCAGCAGCGACGCCATCGCCAGCCGCAACGCTGGATCATAGCCCGCCAGTCCCTCGACGACAAAATGGTTGCGCCCGCGCGACGTGCCATAACGCAGATAGTCGAGCTTGCTCGTCTCGTCGCGGCATTTGACAGAAGTCACCGCGCCGACCTTGTCGATCGCAACCCTGGTTGGCGCGCCGCAGGACAATTTTCCGGTCGGAAGCGCGCTCGGGAGCGCCGTGAGATCGGCCGCCGCGCGCAGCGACAGCGCGCTGCCCACCGGACCCGCGGCATCGCGGCAGGTGATCAGATAGCCGCGGTCGAACATCCCGCCGAGCCTGTTGTCGGTCGGTTTGGTCTGCGCGGTGCACAGCACACCGGCATCGCCCAGGCGAAAACTGTCGCGGGTCGATAATGGGGTCGAAGCGCCCTGTCTCGCGGCCTGCGCGGGAGCAGCGGCGATCACTATCCCGGCGATGCCAACCGAAACCATTAGACCATGGCGGAGCGACGAACGGCGCATCATTTCTCTCCCTCGACCGGGCCGCTGCCGATCAATGCTGGATTGCCTCCGCCCGAAACCGGCTCGTCGGTCTCGCCTTTTTGTTCGAGCGGCTTGGTGTTGAACAATGGCACCGGGGGCGCGATCGGGCTCGACGCGCTATCCTCGCCGCCCTCCTCTTCATTATCTTCGATCGCTTCTTCGTTGCCGAACAATGCATCGCCGCCGGTCGGGGCGCCGATCAACTGTATCACGGTCGAGATGTCGGGCTGCGGTTCGATCGGCAGCGCTTGTCGAAGTACGCACGGCCCGGTCAACGCGCAGCCGTTGATCAGGCTTGAACCGGTAAAGCGCGCGGTATCGTCATCCTCTGTCAGGGCATCGCGCACCGCGACCCCGATCAGCGTCCCCTCGGCCGTCACCAATTGGCCATGGACGATGATGTCGATCGCTCCGGGTGCGGCGCCGGCAGGCGATACGATCTCGGCGTACCTTCCGCTGAAACCCGCAGGAGCGGTGCTTGTCCCGACATTCTGGACCAGCACCGAATAAGGCGCGGCGGTTCCCACCGGCCCGGACTGACCCGCGCCATTCACCAGCTCGACATAAATCTCCCCGGCGCGAACCACGCCGTCGGGGCGCTGGACCTTGGGCGCCCTGGCGAGATCGATATCGCGATTGGCATAATTGGCGTCGATCGCCAATTTGTCGAGGACCGCCGTCTCGGCGATGTGGACGCGCTGTCCGGCCAGCGTCAGCACCCCGCCCAGGGCGCCGCCGCTTCCAAGCAGCGAAATGCTCCCGGTGTTCGTGTCGACTTCGACCCGCCCAGCGGCAAGATTGAAGGCGTCATTGGCGCTATATCCGGTGCCGTTGACCGCGCCGACGACGCGCAAAACTCCGCCCGGTTGGACGGTGCCGTTGACCACGGTTGCAATGGTGACCTCACTTCCGCCAGTGCGCCCGGAAAGGGTTAGATTGCCGATCAACGCATCGATCGCGGCGCTCGCGTCGCTGCGACCGATGATATTGACGCTGGCCCCCGACAACCGCCCATATTCGGCATTGTCGAGCAAATATCCGCTCCCGGTGAGACCGTCGCCGACCAACAATTGGGTGGCATTGGTCGAGATGAGGTCGATCCGGCCGCCGGAAATTTTACCGCTGGTGCCAATCGTCAAATCGTTCGACGCGATCCGCGTCAGTGGCGACGCCCATGCCCCGTTGATTGTGACCGTCCCTCCCACCGTCACAAACGCGGCGTTGGTCGCGGTCAGTGCGCCGGCGACGAAGTCGCCCGCCACCAGCGCGTCGATCCGCCCGCTGCTGATCGCCCCGCCGATCGTCACCGGCCCCCTGGCGGAGGCCTGCGCGCTGGTGCCGAGCGCGGCGAAAACGAAGTTGCGGTTGAAGGTGGCGAGCGGCCCGCCAAGCGCCGTCATTGCCGAGCCTGCGATCAGCAAGCGGTTCTGCGCGCCGGTGGTGATCGCGCCCGTCTGCAGCGCACCGTCGCTGGCGAGCAACACATCGTTGCGTGACGCGAGCGTCCCCGCAGTGAGCGCGCCGGTCGTCCCGATTCCGATCCAGTCGCGCGCACCGACATTGCCGAGCGCAACCGAGGTTCCCGACAGGATTCCGACATTATAGTTGGCGCCGGCACGAACATTGGCGTTGACGAGGCCCGCGGAAAGATCGCCCGCGACCAGTGCGCCGCGCGCTGCTAGGTCGATGCCCTCGCCAGCGGTTACATTCCCGGTAGTGAGCGATGCTTCGGACTCAATATCGACCCATTGCCCCGTGGTGACGGTTCCGACGTTGATCGCGCCGTTCGCGAACAGGTCGGCCCACAGCGCGCTGATCGTCCCGGTTGCGATCGCCCCACGCGTGTCGAGCAGCACTCCGCCGCCCGCACTGAGATTGCCGGTGGTGATACTGGTCTTGCCGACCGCCTGTATTGCGCCGTTCACGCTGCTGATTGCGCCCGTAGCAAGCGCGCCTGCCGCATCGAGGCGAACGCCGTTGCGCGCATCGAGCGTTGCCGCGGTCAGCGCGCCCGACGACCCGATCGTGATAGAGTCGCGCGCCCTCGCCGTACCCACCGCGACGGAGGTTCCCGACGAAATGCTGATGCCATAAGTCGCGCCGGCACGGATGGCGGCGTCGGCCATGCCTGCCGATAGATTGCCCGCGACCAGCGCCCCGCGCGCGGCAAGGTCGATGTGTTCGCCCGCGCTGATCGTGGCCGCGCTCAGTGTCCCTTGCGTCTTGAGGCCGGCCCATCGGCTGGTCGTGATCGTTCCGGCCCCGATGTCGCCGATTGCCAACAGGTCGGCGCTCTGCGCACCGATCGTCCCTGTCGAGATGGCGCCGCCCGCATCGAACACCACCCCGCCGCCCGCGACCAGATTTCCGGTCGTGATGGCATTCTTCCCGACCACACCGATGCCGCCATTCTGGCTGCCGATCGCGCCGGTCGTGATCGCACCGACCGCGTCGAGACGAACGTCGGTCCGCGCGCTCAACACCGCGCTGGTAAGCGTCCCGCCTGCGCTCGCGTCGATCCCGAGCAGCGCCGCCGTCAAATTGACGGTGCCGATGTCGCGGCCGGCGGCGATCGCGATGCTGTTGGCGGCAAGGTTATCGACGCTGATGTCGATTTTGGCATTGATCTGGACGAACGATCCAATTGCGGTGAGGTCGTCGGCGTTGACCGATGCCGTATTGCTGCGGATCCGGATCGGCGTGCCGATCACTTCGCCCAGCGAGACATAGCCCCCCGCGACGACGTCAACCGCGCGGCTCGCCTTGATTGAGCCGGTGGTGACGGTTGTCCCGGCGGTAACGGCGATGTCGCTACCCCCGGCCGCGCCGCTCGCGCTGAGGTCGCCGACCTGGACCAGCCCGGCGGCGTTGAGCGTGAGCGAGGCGACGCTCGCCAAGTGCGCGTCGAGCAGGATGTTGCGCTTGCTGAGCACGCCGATCGAGCCCGCCGAAATCGTCCCCAGGGTGGCGGGCACACCGAATGCGGCCTCGTCAACGAAGTCGGCTGCGGACAGCGCGAGGCTCCCCGCGCGAAACGCGCTGCGGTCGCTATAGACTGACAGCGTCTTGTCGGTGGCAAGGCTGAATCCGCGATCGGTCGTTACCGTGGCATTGATCAGCCGGATGCGGTCGCCGAGTGCGGCTGGATCGATCGCGCCGGCGCCGCTCAATGTCGCGGCATAGCTGCCGAGGTTGAGGCGGCTATTGCGCACATCGACGATCGCGCCGCCAAGCGAGATGCCGCGCCCCGTGACCGATCCGCTGCCCCCGTTGGCAGCGACCGTCGCGGTAACATTGCCAAGGGTCGCGGCGGCACCGCGCGCCGGATCATTGGCGGCGTCGCTCGCGCTGATCCAAAAATTGCTGGTGAAGGCGTCGCCGCCGTTGCCTGGCGTCGATCCGCTGCCGCCGTTCCCGCCACTGCTCGCGGCCGTCGCGATCAGATCTCCGGTGGTTAGCGATCCACCGACAGCGATGACTTCGATGCGCGACGCACCCGCCATGCCACCATGGCCACCTGCTCCGCCTATTCCCCCGCTCGCGCCAGCGCCCCCCGTCGAATTGGCGGCGGCCACGACATTGCCGAACACCGCGCCTGCGCCCGCGACTGGCGCCGTCGTGCTTTCACTGACGCCAAGGCGAATCACCCCGCCGCGGCCACTTGCCCCTTCGCCACCACGCCCGCCAGCGCTGCCCCCAAGCCCGCCCGATCCGCCTTTGCCCGAAACATCCGCACTGAGCGCGAGCATGTTGAACTTGGCGCTCCCGCCGATTGCGAGCGCATCAATCGTGCCGCCCCGGCCGACCCCGCCCGCGCCCCCCGCCGCTCCATTCCCGCCAATGCCGCCGTTGCCGCCGCCGGCCATCGCGCTCATCATGCTATTGCCGGTTGCGATCATGCTCGCGCCGCTGGCATTGCTGTTGGCGATGATCGAAACCTGCCCGCCGGTCGCAGCGCCTCCGCTTCCCCCGACCAACGAGGACAGTCCCGCGCCTCCCGCTCCGCCGATCGCGTTGGCAGCGGCGGTGAGCGCGCCGAGCGCAATCGTCCCGCGGCCCGTCGTCGCATCGCCGGCAATCAGCTGCAACCGGCCCGCGACGGCCGTGCCGCCTGCACCGCCAGCCAGGCCCGTTCCTCCGGTCGCGGACGAGCCAATGTTCGATGCGCCGTCGACGAGTATCGACCCGCCGCGATTGGCGAAAATTTCGCTATTGCTCTCACCGGCAACGTCGCGCAGCGTCGCCCCGCCACCATCACGTCCGCTCCCGCCGATCGCGTTGGTAGCAAGCGAAAGACCGGCATAGAGGTGGTAAGCCGCGCCATCGGCGTTGAGCCGCGCCCGCCCGCCGATCCCCGCGCCGCCAGCGCCGTTTTCGCCATTGCCGCCTTCGCCTTCGGCTTGGAGCGTGACCTCGCCGAAGAAATTGGCACTTCCGCCTGTTCCGCTAATTCGCGACCATCCGCCGGTGCCCGTGCCGCCGATCCCGCCCGCCGACCCGCCATAGCCGCTCGAATCGAGCGCCGTGCTCCGGTCGACTTGGGTCCCCGCATTGGTACCGACGGTCAGCAGCGAAGTCGCGGCTCCCGCCAGGCCGATCTCGGCGTCGCCGCCGATGCCACTGCCTGCCTGCCCGCCGTTCGATTGATCGCCGCCATCGCCGCGTGTGCCGATCGTTAGCGCCCCGCCGACCGCGAACCGTCCGTCATCGGCGAGCAGTAAATGCGCTCCCCCGCCCTTGCCGTTGCCCCCCGCGCCGCCATAGCCGTCGCTGCCGACGCCATTGGCCGACAGGCGAAGATTGCCCCCGATCAGCACGCGATTGCCATTGCCGCCGCTGGTTTGGGCGACGATCTGCCCGCCGCTCCCGTCGCCCCCCGCGCCGCCGCCTTGTCGCGATCCGCCGCGGCCGTCGACCAAGAGCAGGGCGTCGCCTCGCGCGTCGAGCGTCGCATTCGTGCCGTAAGCGCCTAGACCGACCGATCCGCCCAGCCCGTCGCCCGCGCGCCCAGCGGTCGCCAACGCACCGCCGCCGCCGCCCATGGCATTCGCAAGCAGCGCCGACTGTAGCGTCAAGGTGCCGCCGTCGCGCACCTGCACCTGGACCATTCCGCCGGTCCCCGCGCCGCCATTGGCGCCGGTGCCCAATCCGCCCTCGGCCGAGGCGTCGAGCCTCGTAACTCCGGCGACACCAAGCCTGCTACCCGTTTCGGCCACGACCGACGCAGTTCCGCCTTGGGCGGCCCCTCCGCCGCGTCCGTTGCCCCCTGCGCCGCTGACGCGCAGGTCGAGGTTGCCGCCAAGTCTCAGGTCGCGTCCATAAGCTTGCGCGAACGCGGCGCCGCCCGTGCCGCGCCCGCCACTCCCGCCCGTGGCGCTGCCGCCCACACCGGTGGCGTTGAGCTCGACGTTGCCGCCAAGCGTGATCGTTGCGCCCTTGGCATCGATTGAGAGCCGTCCGCCTTGGCCAATTCCGCCAGCCCCGATACCGCTGATGGCGTTGCCGCCAATCCCCTGCGCCGACAGCTTGATCTCGCCAATCCCGCCGCTGACGTCGAAGGTTCCGCCGGCGCTGTCATCGGCGCCGATCAGCGCCTCGCCGCCGGTGCCATCGCCGCCTTTGGCACTGCCGCTGCCCAGATAAGCGCCGCCCAGTCCATCGACCGCGATGCGCAGCCCCCCGCGGCTGTTGACGATCGTTCCGTCGCGCGTGGCCATTCGAATCGTTCCGCCCCGCCCCGACCCGGCGGCGGCGTCGCCCGCTCCGCCCACACCGTTGGCAGCCATTATTAGTCCGCCATCGAAGTCGATCCGGTTGGCGCCGCTGCCGGCAGAGCGCACTCCGCCGATGACGTTAATCGTGCCGCCAATGCCGGTGCCACCGCGGATTGAGCAAGTGGTGCACGCCGCGAGCGGGCCTGCATTGCCGTTTGCCTGAAGCGTGGAAAGACCGCCCACGCGAAGCGCTGAGTTTCCACCACCGGAATCGATCGTGATCGTTCCGCCGGTTCCTGATCCGCTGGCGCCATTGGTGTAAATGTGCAGCCCGCCGAAGCCGTTGGCCTGCGCATCGAGTTTGCCGGCTATGGCGAGCGTGCCTCCGCCAAGGGCTTGGACGCTGATTCGCCCGCCAGTGCCATCGCCGGCGTTGAGGCCGTCATCGGCGGCGCCATAGCCATAGCCGTTGGCCGACAGCACGACGTCGCCGCCGATCGCCAGCGTCTGACTGTTTTTGACGCTGATGTTAATCGCGCCTCCGCGTCCTTCATTGTCGATATTATCCGCCACTGCGACAAGCGATCCGCCGATCGCCAGGCGATGATTCTCTGCCGCGACGGTGATGCCGTTGGTCGCAAGAATCGATACGTCGCCCGACAATATGGTCACGCCCGCGCCGCTGCTGATCTGCGCGCGCTGGCTGGTGTCCAACACCAGTTTCGATCCGATCGTGGCATAGTCGATGGTTGCGCTCGCGGGCGGCGCTGGCGGGCCGACGGTCGCCCCGCCGAACACATTGCGTCCCGCCGACAACACCACGACATTGCCCTCGACCCCCGCCGATCCGGCAATGTCGAACCCCAGCGAGGCCCCGCCCTGGACGAGCATCGTCATCGCATTATTGGCCGGGACCGACACCAGATAGGCTTTGTGGTCACCCCCGACCGTGGCGTTGTTGCGCTCGATCCGCCCGCCATTGACGACCACGCCATTGGCGTCGCTGCTGCCAGTGGTGACGACGATGTCATACAGCCCGGTCGGATTGAAGGTGATCGTTGCCGCCGACGCCGCGACCAGCGCCGCGCCGCCATCTGTGCGGATCGTCCCGCGATGCTCGATTCGCGGCGCGACCAGCGCGACATAATTGCCAGGGCCATTTGCCGCTATGGTGCCGCCTGCCTGACTGCGGACGAAGCTAGCCGCATTGGTCGCCGCGCCAAACGCGACCTGCGGCGTCGCCGTACCGAATCCGCTCATCCACACGCCCTGCGCATCCGCGACCGGCAAAGTGGTCAACCCGAGCGAGCCGACGTTGATCGTCGCATTGCTCCCGATGACGATCCCGTTGGGACTGTAGAAATAGACCGTCCCGCCGACCTGCCCGTTGACCGAGCTGCGGATATCCCCGCCCATCAAGATCGAGTCGGCGGCTACGTTCGGCGCGACGCGGTTGAGGATCGCGAAATTGCTCGTCCCCGTGAAGCTGGTGAGCGATCCGGGGTTGGAAAAGGTCGTCACGCCGCCGCTGCTCGGCCCGGTCGCGCTCCAGTTGATGACGGCTTGCTGGCTGGTTACCGGGATGACGGTCGATCCGGGCGCGGTCGTGATCGGGCCGACTCCCGTCGAACTGGTGACGTTGCCCAGCAGCGCCTGTGCCGCCGCGGGACTGGCTCCGGCCAGCAGTGCGGTCGCGATCGCCAGCGTCGAGCAGAGCATCGTGCGGCCCGGATAAAGCTTGATCATGTTCACCTCCACGGGATCAATCGGCTGGTAAGCGTCACCAGCAGGCGCGGATCGCCGCGCCGGGTCTGAAGTCCGGCGCGCTCGAGCGGGACGGCAAGCGCGGCGTCGAGCCGGAAGTGGCTGTCGAGGTCGGCGCGTATGCCGCCCCCGGCCGACGTCAGCCGTTCGGCGCCTTGCCCGTCATGCTGGTTCCACACCCACCCCGCATCGGCGAACAGATAGGGCTGGAGCGCGACCGCATTGACCTTGCCGGCGTTGAACTTGGGTCCACGAACCTCGACCGCGACCCCAGCGCCGCCTTCCCCGCCAAGGATAGCGGGATCATAGCCGCGCCCGACGGTATAATTGCCCGCGGTATATTCTTCAAACGACAGCAACGGTGCGAACGCCCTTTGTACGCGCGGTGAAACCGACAGGCTGAAGCGATCACCAATCGCGACCTCGGCATTGCCTGCAGCGCGGATCAGCGTTGCGGTCGGCCTCCCGTCGAACCGGCTAAGGCCAACTTCGCCCGGCACGCAGCTCGCCGCGGGACAGCGCTCGCTAGCGTTGAATATGTCGAGCCCGCGGCGCAGTTCGACCGTCGCCGCGGCGCGCCATTTGGGGCGGCGCGAGCGCAAGTCGATCGCGTCCCAGCTGGCGCGGACGAAGGCGACGCGCAACCGATCTTCGGTCAGCGGGCCAAAGAAATTGACCTTCTGCTTGACGAAATCGAGTCCGCCGCCAAGCCATAAATTATGATTCTGGCGCCGCACCAGCGGATAGCGCAGGCCGAGCGAGGCAAACAAGGTCCGCGCCTTGAGGTTGGGAACCTCGTCGCCCGCATCAATGTCAGGCCGGGTCCACGCGTAGGTGAACAGGCCGTCGATCGTCAGCCCTTCGGACCCCGGCCGAAAGCTGTGCGATATGGAGGCAATCTTTTGTTCTCGGTACTGGAAGGTCGAATAGAAAGACGCCGTCGTGACATCGCCGAGCCCGGTCAGGCCGAAGGCCGAGGCGGTGAGCTGGCCGCCCCACCGCCCGGTCTGCCTGGCGGCGAGGTTCTGGACCGTGGCGTCGAGCGTGAAGACGGTACGGATCACCGATACTTCGCCGATCAATTCGCCCGCTCTGGTTCCTGCCGGCCTGAGCGTGAGTTGAACATTATACCCCGGCAAGTCACGCGCGAGCAGCAGATAGCGTTCGGCACGGTTGCGATCGAAGATATCATCCTCGGTGAGCTTCGACAGATAAGCCGCCAACTTGGCCTCGGCACCCCCGGTTTGCCCGCGCGCGCGAACGGTCGTGACCCGCGCGAACAGGGTCTCCATCGTCACCACGCCATTTTCGATCCGCTGGGTCGGGACCTGAACCGCGGCGAGATATCCTTTGTTGCGCAGAATCGTCGCCGCCGCGTCGCGTACCTCGCACAAGATGGCGACCGGGCGGGGCGTATTGACATAGGCCGCCCATGACGGGCGCAATTCCTCGGGCGTCGCACCCTTCAGATTGTTGAACCGCACTTCGGTCAGCGTCACCTGAACATCGGCATAGCGCGGATCGGCGAGTGGGCAGGGCGAGCGCTCGACCCCGCCCACGACGTTGAGCGTCGGACGGCGCGGTGCTTCGGCGGGGAGGTTGCGGGTCAATTCATCGCGGGTCGGGGCGATCGACTGCGCCAGCGCAGCCGCTGGCGACAGCGCCGCCGACACCATCAAGCCTTCAAAAACGCGACGCATACGCGTTCGATCCATGGATGACCCCCGTCATTTGCATCAGGGACTCGGACCGACTCTATCGAGTTACGCGCGCGCCCACTGCGTTAACTTTCGTGAAACTTATGTTAACCAGAGTCAATTCAATGGGTCATGAATCCGTAGCAACTCGTAGCGTTTAGCGCGTGATCTTGCGGGGGATTTCAGCGCTCCTCATACCCCGCGATACACTCGGCCATCCACCGCGCGGCGGTTAGCGCGCTGAGGTCGCTGGGGTCGAGCGGGGGATCCCATTCGGTGAGGTCGATCAGCCGCACCTTGGGACTGGCGGCGAGTATTCGCACGGCGGCGAAGAAGTCATGCACCGCCATCCCCCCCGGCCGCGCGCCAGGAGCCCCGGGGAATTGCCCGCGGTCGATAACGTCGATGTCGCAATCGACAACGATCGCGACGCAATGCGCGACATGGCTGAGTGCGGTCGAGATCGCCTGGACGATCCCGTCGCGGCGAACGCCTTCGATCGTCACGACAAGGTGCCCGTTGTCGATCGCGTCGCGGTGCATCGCGGCCGAATTGGCAAAACTCGCCAGCCCGACCTGCGCGATATTGCGCCCCGGCAAGCCGTCCCCACGCAGCGCACGCACGGGATTGCCATTGCCGAGCCCGCTTTTGGTGTCGCGAAGATCGAAATGCGCATCCAGCGTGATCAGCCCAACTTCCGCCAGCGGCACTCCTAGCGCGTGCAGCGCGGGCCGCGTCACCGCATTATTCCCGCCCACCACCAGCGTTAGTTGATGCCGCGCGACGCTCGCTGCGCACGCCTCGCGGATCGGCGCGGTCGCCGCCTCGATGCTCAATCCGGCAATGTCGGCATCGCCATGGTCGGCGACCCGGCAGGCCAGCTCGCGTCCGGTCTCGACGTCGTAGCGCCCGATCCGCTTGAGCGTCGCGCGGAGCAGGGCGGGGGCGAGGTCGCAATGCCCCGGGGTAATTGATCCCAGCCCGAGCGGTGCCCCGACCAACCCGATCGGCGCGGCGCTTTCCTTATCGACGATCAGGTCGCTCAGATTGGGCCAACTCATGTGCTTGACGCTAGCAGCGCGCCCGCCCAATGCCACGACATATGTGGGATCGCCTGCTTACCGATTGTCATGTCGCGACGATGGTTGCGGAGCCAGGCAACCCGCTCGGGGTAGTGACCAACGCCGCGATCGGGATCGCTGATGGCCGTATCGTCCGCGTCGGCAAGCGCACCGAACTCGCCGGTTTCCGCGCCCGCGATGTCGTCGCGCTAGGTGGCGCTTGGGTCACCCCTGGGCTGGTCGATTGCCACACCCACCTGATCTTCGGCGGCACCCGCGCCACCGAACATGCCATGCGCCGGGCCGGCACGAGTTATGAGGAGATCGCGAGAGCGGGGGGCGGCATCGCCTCGACCGTCGCCGCGACCAAGGCGGCCAGCGCCGACGAGCTTAGTGCCACCGCGCGGCGCCGCCTCCATGCGCTGATGCGCGGCGGGGTGACGACGATCGAGGTCAAGTCGGGCTATGGCCTCGACACCGCGTCAGAAATCCGCTTGCTCACCGCCGCACGCGAGATCGGCCGCGACGAGCCGGTGCGGCTGGTCACCACCTTGCTCGCGCTCCACGCGCTACCGCCGGGGCAGGACCGCGAAACCTATGTGAAAATGGTCACCAACGAGATGATCCCCGCGGTCGCGCGCGCCGGGCTCGCGACCAGCGTCGATGCCTTTTGCGAAACCATCGCCTTCACGCCGCCAGAGGTCGAGCGCCTGTTCAACGCGGCGCGCGCCAGCGGTCTCGCGGTGCGGCTTCATGCCGAGCAATTGAGCAACCAGAATGGCGCCGCGCTTGCCGCCAAATATAAAGCGCTGTCGGCCGACCATCTCGAACATCTCGACCCCGCGGGCGCCAAGGCGATGGCCGCCGCGGGCACCGTCGCGGTGCTTCTCCCCGGCGCTTATTATGCGCTCCAGGAGACGAAGAAACCGCCGGTCCAGCTGCTGCGCGACCATGGTGTGCCGATCGCCATCGCCACCGACTGCAACCCCGGCACCTCGCCTGTGTTGAACCCGCAGCTAGTCATGAACATGGCCTGCACTCTGTTCGGCCTGACTCCGGATGAAGCGCTCCAGGGCATGACCATCAACGCCGCTCGCGCGCTCGGCCTCGCGCACGACATCGGCAGCCTCGCCGCGGGCAAGGCCGCCGACCTATGCGTGTGGGGCGTGGCCGAATTGAACGAGCTCAGCTACTGGATCGGCATGGCTGGACCGGACCGTCGGATATTCGCCGGGATCGACTCGTGACCCGCATTTCCGTCATCCCGGGCTTGACCCGGGATCCGCCTTTTTTTTCCGAGTTTCGTGCGGCAGAAGGCCGACCCCAGGTCAAGCCCGGGGTGACGATCAACAAAAGCATGGGAAATCTGTGAACAACGACCGACGCGACAACAGCCGGCACATTAAGGCGCGCACCGGACCCACGCTCGTCGCCAAAAGCTGGCAGACCGAGGCCGCGGTTCGCATGCTGATGAACAACCTCGACGCCGAGGTCGCCGAAGACCCGCAGACGCTCACTGTTTATGGCGGGATCGGCCGCGCCGCGCGCAACTGGGCTTGTTATGACAAGATCGTCGAAACTCTTGAGCGGCTCGGCGAAGATGAAACCCTGCTGGTCCAATCCGGAAAACCGGTCGGGGTGTTTCGCACGCATGCCGACGCCCCGCGCGTGCTCATCGCCAACTCCAACCTCGTCCCCAAATGGGCGAATTGGGAGAAGTTCAACGAACTCGATCGCATGGGCCTGATGATGTACGG
>JBKJTQ010000171.1:0-4818 GCA_046589895.1 Sphingomicrobium sp. | reverse complement strand
CGCCGAAGCAAATGCGGACAGCGAACCACTACTGGCGGATCAACTCCACTCAGACCGCTGGCTACGTTCTCGTGGTCTCTGACCAACTACCCATGTGCCACATCACGGGCGGCGGCGGCACCGATCTTCAGCCGAGCGTGCAGAGCGTTCTTTCCTCCCCCGAGTTTAAGGCGCGCTGGCAGCAGATAAAGATCGGTTCGCAGGGTGGCATGGCGACGACCGTTTTCCGCAACCGGCAGGACCCCGCTCTGTCCATTGTCATCAGTCGAGCGAAACGGGCGGGTCAAAGACTGGACAGGGTTCAGGTGCTAGCAACTGGCAGCTACCAAACGAGGAACTGACTCACGCCAAACGCCTGAGACAATGTCCGCAATGGGTCGATAGCAGACATTCGCAGCAAGCATGTTGTTCACGCGACGTGCCCCCGGATCATCAGTCCTTCAAGGTCAGCTAAAGCGCCCTAACCCGCGGCACGCCGCTCCGCGTCTCGCTTAGCTCGGTCAGCGCCCACACCATCGCGTCCGCCCGGTCTGGCGATCGTCCCGGCCCTTCGTAAGCGCCGCCAACCGACAGCCCGGCCAGCTCCGCTTCCAGCTCGGGAAAAATACCCGCGAAAAACGCCCGTCCCGCTTCGAACCGCGTCGCCACCGGCTCGGCCCGCGCCACCTTGCCGCGACTGGCGTGGACCAGTCGCACCCGCATCCCCGCGTCGGCGGCGGCGAGCACGCTCGTCACCATTGCACCGCCCTGGTTGGCCTCGGCCACGACGTGGCTCGCCCCCCACGCCTCGGCAGCGCCGGCCACGGCCCGCGCCCACCGTTCGGGGCTCGCCCCGCTGACCGTCGCATCGGCCAGCACATAGAGCTTGCCCGCGCGCCGCCCCGCCACCACGATCCCGCAACTATCCCCGCTTGCGCTGACCGATGGATCGACCCCGACGACGATGCGGTCGAAACTCGCCGCCTCGGCCGCGAAATCAATCTTAGCGCGGCACCGCTCAATCAGCGCGCGCGGGAATAGCGACCCTTCGGCCTCGGCCAGATATTCGCCGAATAATTCCTGCCGCCCGGTGCGGCTCGCGCCATAAGTCGCCATCATCACCTCGATGAAATTCTCGGGCAGGTTGATATTGTCGCCGGTCTTGCCGCCGGTTTCGATCGTCCACGGGTCGCGGCGCAGCATATCGAGCAAGGCAATCGGGCGCGGCGTCGTGGTAACCAGCGCGCGTGGCCGCGTACCCCGGCGAAGCCCGAATTGCATATTGTCCCACGCCGCCTTGGGGTGACGCCATTTGGCCAATTCGTCGCACCACGCAAAATCATGCTCAGGCCCGCGCAATCCTTCGGGGCTCTCGCCCGAATATAGCTCTGCGCTCGATCCGCGCGGCCAGGTCAGCCGCTTCAATCCCGGTTCCCACTTGATCTTGACGCGCTTGCGCCGCGCGATGCCGATCAGCCCGCTGACGCCTTCGACCATGATCGCGCGCGCCTCGTCGATCGTCGCCCCGACCAGCGCAATGCGCTTATTGCCCATCATCGCCAGTTGGTGGATCCACTCCGCCCCGGCCCTCGTCTTGCCATAGCCGCGCCCGGCCATCATCAGCCATACGCGCCAGCCTTCGCTCGACGGCGCGATTTGCCCGGCTTCCGCCCAGGCCTCGAACGCCGCGTCCATGATCAGCAAGTCCTGCGGCCGGCAATTCTTGATCCACGCGCGCTGCTCTGCGGGAGTCATCGTCGTCAGCCGTTTGACATAGCCCTGCGGAATATCGATGTTCATAGCGCCCGTGCTTTCAACCCGAGCCGGATCATTGCGCAGCGCTTCAGCGCGCCGCGGATATACGCCACCCGCGCTCCGGCGCCCTTGGTTTCAATCTCTTTTTGCTCTTCGGCCCCCGCATCGCGCTCCTTCAGTCGGCTGAGCTTGGCGATGATCCGCTCGCATGCTTCGTCATGCTCGCGCCCGTCGACGCTTTCCTCGGCCATCGCCGCCGTCTCGCGGTGCATCCGCAGCAGGGTCAGCGCGACCCGGTCGGGATATTCGCGCATTACCGACGACGTCCCATCACGCGCGACCACCACTTTCTCGACCCCGTGCAGTGCCCGCTCGAGCAGCATCAGCTCGAGCCGCGAATAGCCCACGGCCAGTGCCCGGTCCCACCCCGCGCGAAACGACGCGTCCTTGCCCTTCCACTTGTACACGTTAGCGATCGATCGCCCGATCGACGCTGCCGCCAGCGTTACGTTGCACGTGTCGGCCAGCGTTTCGATGAACTGGTTGGCCATCTTCTGCGTCCAGTCGCTGCGCCGCCCCGCGACTTGCTTGGGCTTCACACCGCCGCGCAAGCGCAAGGGCGTGCTGCCCGCCTTTCCAACTCCCATCACTCGCCCCTCATCCCGGAATGACGAAGGGCCGGTAAAGCATCTGCTTTACCGGCCCTTCGCCTATACTCAAAAACCCTGGTCATGATCCGTCGACACCGCAGTGGGCGACTCGCAAATCTACATCGTTCCTGACTGATAGCGAGAGAGCGTCACGCTGTCAAGCAAAATCTCCCATCTGGTTCTTTTTATCTAGTGCAAGATAGCCGTTTTGGCGTTCACTCGAACATCGCGCCCATACACATCGTCAACATAACTCAATGTTCCGTCGGCCGAAGTGGCGGTCAGATAGGTGATATAGATTGGCACTGCCTTGGGCAGCCGGACGTGCTGCTCAGGACTCACCCCGGTGGCAAGCGGGTCGCTCCCCATCAGCCACCGCGCCAGCCGCGGCGCATCCTCCAGCCGCACGCAGCCATTGCTCAGCGTCCTTTGATCCTTGTCGAACAGCGCCTTGTCAGGGGTGTCGTGGAGGTAAATTCCCTCGCCATTGGCGAAGGGGAATTTGACCGTGCCCATCGAATTGGCCCCGCCCGGCAACTGGCGAATCTTGGCCGTCTCCTGGCCTGCCGCGACCGCCTTCCAATTGACCGAGCTCGATGGCAGGACCTTCGCCTGGTCGCTATAATCCGACACCACCTGATAGCCGCGCGCGGTGAGATAGTTCGTGCCCTGCTTGACGACATTGGTCGCGACCAGTTCGCGCACCAGATGATCGGGGACGTGCCAATAGGGATTGAGCGTCGCATAATGGATCATGCTCGCGATCATCGGCGTGGCAAATTGGGGCTTGCCGACGATCACCTTCATCGAATCCGCCGCGCGGCCATTGTCGTACATCCACAGGCGCGCCGCGGCGGCATCGACCAGGATGAATCGCCCCGTCGCGGGGATCGCGCGCGCCCGGTCGAGGTTGGCTAGCAGTCGCGGCGACGCCGCACCGCCCCCCGCCTGCGCTTCCAGATTAGCCGCGGTGCGCAACGCGGCATAGGTCGGATTAACCTCGGACACCGACGCCAGATAGGCGCCCAGCGACGGCGCCCGCGCCGCATCGCGCAGGATGATCGACGCCTGAGGGGCGCTCGTCGGCATCGCCGGATCGCCATAGATCATCCCCGCGGTCGGCGCGCGCAGCGCCTGGACATAAGCCACCCACGCCGCCGACATCATCCGCTCGGCATGACCAATCGCGCGCGGATCGCCGCTTCGCGCCGCGCCGATCGCCTGCTCAATCTGTCCCGCCAGCAGCGGCCCGCTCGACAGCCCGTCGACTGCCGCGCGGCGCAAAATGCCGACCAGCTCGACCGCCGCCGCGCTTGGCCGCTTTTGATCGAACCACAGTGGCGCATTGCGCCGTGCCGCATAGAAATTCTCGACCGCGCTGTGACTCGCGCCCACCGCGCCCTGGCTTGCCACGACCGCGCCCGGCGCTTCCGCGACCGCCGCCTGGGCAGTCGCCGGAACCATCATCGCCGCCGTAATCGCGGCCCAATTCCAGAAAGACATCAACACCTTAGCCGCTCCAAAAAAGCTCTCGACAATCACAACGAAGAATCATCGCGCGAGTTCATTTTTGGAAAAGCGATTATATCGTGCGCATCACAGTGGCGCTCAAGCTGGGTGTTGCCGCACCGCAACAGATGTCGAAGGAAAACAACTGGAGCGAAACCGCAGGTGCTGAAGAGGGGACTGAGCCTAAGGCCCGTCTCGAGACAGGCGCGCCGCGTCAGTAACCCATCAAAGCGAGCACTTCCTTGCGGCTGCGCTCGTCGTCGCGGAAGCATCCCATCATCCGGCTGGTGGTCATCAATACGCCCGGCGTATTGACCCCGCGCGCCGCCATGCACGCGTGGCTCGCCTCGATCACCACCGCGACGCCCTGCGGCCTCAGATGTTCCCAGATGCAGTCGGCGACCTGCGCGGTGAGCCTCTCCTGGACCTGCAATCGCCGCGCGAAACCGTGCAATACCCTTGCCAGCTTTGAAATTCCCACCACCCGGCTCCCGGGAAGATAGGCGATCGCCGCCTTGCCGATGATCGGCGCGAGATGATGTTCGCAATGCGACTGGAACGGAATGTCCTTGAGCAGGACGATCTCGTCATAGCCGCCCACTTCCTCGAAAGTCCGCGTCAAATGCAGCGCCGGTTCCTCTTTATAGCCCCGTGTATATTCACGCCACGCCCGCGCCACCCGCGCCGGCGTATCGACCAATCCCTCGCGCGCCGGATCGTCCCCCGCCCAGCGGATCAGCGTCCGCACTGCCTCCTGGACATGGTCGGGGATTTCGACCTTCGCCGGTTGGCGAACCCGATCGCCGTCTTCACCTTCTTGCCTTCCGACCATATCCGCCCTTCACGCTTGCCGTTCGCAAGCAAGCGATACACAGGCCCGGCCCGTCGGGAAACCTCGCGCGACGAGCGCCGCTGCTGACGCGGC
>JBKJTQ010000136.1:0-5744 GCA_046589895.1 Sphingomicrobium sp. | reverse complement strand
AGCGCGGTTGGTCGAGGTTTTGTAGCTGGCATTGCCGCGACCGCCGTCGCCACCCTTGAGGAAGGTGATCCGCTGGCCTTCGGCGGTAAAGTCGGCGAGCAAGCGGCGCTCTTCATCGTCGGCGAGGACCTGCGTGCCCACTGGCACCTTGATCACCAGGTCGGGGCCGCCGGCGCCGGTCATGTTGCTGCCCGCGCCGCCCTTGCCGCGCGGGGCGCGGAAATGCTGAGTGTAGCGAAAGTCGATCAGAGTGTTGAGGCCAGCCACGGCTTCGAACACGATGTCGCCACCCTTGCCGCCCGCGCCGCCGTCGGGGCCGCCATATTCGATATATTTTTCACGCCGGAAACCGACCGCGCCGGGGCCACCGGCACCCGAGCGAATATACACTTTGGCCTGATCAAGAAAATGCATCGCCGCCCTTTAGGCGAAGCGCCCCGCAAACGCCACGTCGGCTCCGGCCCGAAGCGCAGGATCACGATGACCAAATGCAGAACGGCTCATGCTGAGGAAGGTCCTGTCTCGAAGCACCGGACATCGCGCGCGATCATTCGAGGCGCCGTTGCGCGGCTTCTCAGGATGAGCGAGGTTGGGTTTTAACTCAGAGCCATCGTGCTCTAGATGCCTCCGGCCGAGATTGCCGGGGGATCCATCGCATAGACATCCTTACTATATTCGACCCCGCTCCCGGTCGGTTCGGCGGTCAGATAGGCGACGTAGAGCGGGATCGGGGCGAGCAGGCGAACGCTCTCGTCAGGAACCGCCCCCGACGCCACCGGCACATCCGCGCCGAACAGCCACCGCGCCAGCCGCGGCGCATCCTCGAGCCGGATGCAGCCATTGCTGTTGGCGCGCTTGTCCTCGGCGAATTGCGCCTTGTTGAAGGTGTCGTGGAGGAAGATGCCATAATCGTTCGCGAACGGCACTTTCATCATCCCCATCGAATTGGTCTTGCCCGGCTTCTGGCGCATCTTGACCTTTTCGGTCCCTGCCAGGACCGCTTTCCAGTCGATGCTCGACGCCGGGATGACCGTTGCGCCCTCGCCATATTTGTCGATTGCTTCGTAATTGGATTTCTTGAGGTAGCCCAGGCCCTGACTGACGACGCGCGGAGCGACGATCTTTTTGACCAAATCCTCGGCGACATTCCAATAGGGGTTGAGCGTGGCGAAATAAATCTGGCTCACCATCGGAACGGTTGGCGTCTGGGCGGTCCCGACCACGACCCGCATCTGGTCCTTGACCTCGCCATTCTCAACCAGCATCAGCTGCGCGCTCGCGCTATTGACGAACAGATAGCGCCCGGTCGTCGGCAATAGGCGCGCGCGCTGGAGGTTGGCGGACAGGCGCGGGTCGACGAGACCGCCATTGGCCGCCGCATCGGCAAGCATCGCGGTGCGCAAATCCTCATAAAAGCGCGACTTGCGCAGCACCGCGGTGACGTGGCTCGTGAGGTCAAGTGCCTTGCCCGCGATAAACAGCGTGCGATCGGGAAGTTCGACCGTCGGTCGCGTCCCAGCGTGAAAATATTGTGCGCCGGGAACCGGCCCGTGGAGCGCCCCCACAAGTCCAATCAGGCCCGCCGACAACAGGCGGTCGGTCGCCAAAGGCGAGCCCCCCGGCGCGGCAAGCGCGGCGTCGACCCGCGCGGCGAGTGCCGGACCCCCGGCAAAGCCTTCATGATCGGCGGTCCGCAGTCGGTCGAGGATCAGTCGGCCCGCAGGCGAGAGGCTCGCCTCCTGAAACCATAATGGCGTGCGCGGGACCGCGTAAAAGCGTCCCAGTGCGGCATCGGCCGACAGGGAAGGCGACACTGCAGGTGCAGCATAAGCGGGCATCTGGGCGACGGCGGGCAGGGGTGCAGCCAATAGCGAGGATAGCATGAGGCGGCGCAACATGTATAATAATCCCCTTTGCAACCACCATCGCTTTGACGGTTTCTTGCTTCAAGTATCTGAAATGGCAGGGTCAGCATTAATCTTGCCTGACAATACCGCAATCACCTGCCGCACCGCAATATCACGCGCCGCCGAGCGTTGCAGCCCGCAGGCGCGCGCGACCTCGCTTCCGGCGAGACTATCGCCGATCGCGAGCAGCACCAGTCCGAGTGTCGCCTGGTCGAGCGGGCGCGCCTCGCCGGGGTCGCTGATGTCGCGGATGACCTGTGCGATCGCCTCGACGATCGGCTCGAGCGCCTCGCGCTGGCGGGTCAGCACTACCCAGGCGATGAGTTCGCCCGCGCCTTGATCGATAAATGCGTCGAACATCTCCTCGACGACATCGCGCAGCCTCGCTTCGCCGCGCCGCATCCGCCCGATCGACCCTGTAATCGAGCCAGCGACCGACACCGCAATGTCCGCCGCAAGCGCACGGTGGAGCCCGGCAACCGATCCGAAATGGTGGAGTACATTGGCGTGAGTCCGCCCGATTCGCGCCGCCACCGCCTTCAGCGTCACCGCCGCCACGCCTTCGCCAGTCAGCAGCTCGCGCGCCGCCGCGACCGCCGCCGAACGGCTTTCATCGGGCGATAGCCTCTTGCGAATTAAAAAGTCTATTGACATTTATGTCAGTTACACCAATCTTCACTCGACCAAACTGTGGAGCCTATCGATGACCGCTGCAAGCACGACCCGTTCGTCGGTAACGCCGGCCGATCTTAGCATTACCCCGCGTGATCGGCGCTTTGGGAGCGGCGAGGCGACGCCGCGCTGGTGGCACGGCGGCAATCCTTATGCGAGCGCGCTCTATAATGCGCTGTCGGCGACCTTCCCCGAGGGCGAGGCGTTTTTCGTCGAGAGCGTGCACCGGCACCGGGACGGGGTCGACGCGCAGCTGGCGGACGAGATCAAGGCCTTCACCACTCAGGAAGTAATCCACAGCCGGGAGCATCTGGCGTTCAATCGCCGCGCCGCCGACGCCGGTTACGATTTGTCCAAGCTAGAGGCGCAGGTGCGCAAACGGCTCCAGCTGATCAGGACCCGCCCGCCCGTCGCGAGCCTCGCAGCGACGATGGCGCTCGAACATTTCACCGCCATCCTCGCCCATGAGCTGCTCGCCAGCCCGCGCCACCTCGCCGGTGCCGACCCCGCGACCGCCGAGTTGTGGCGCTGGCACGCTGCCGAGGAGATCGAACATAAGGGCGTTGCCTATGATACATGGCTCCACGCGACCAGCAAGTGGCCGCGGGCCAAGCGCTGGAAGGTCAAGGCCAAGGTGATGTTGTTCGTGACCCGCAACTTCATCGTCGATCGCACCGCTGGCGCGCTCATACTGCTGCGCCAGGATGGAATCACCGGACCGCGGGCGATTGCCGGGTTGCTGTGGTATGCGTGGGTCAAACCCGGTATGTTCCGCAAGATCTTTACCGCTTGGGCGAAATTCTTCGTACCCGGTTTCCACCCGTGGAATGAGGATGATCGCGCGCTGATCGCCAATTATGAAACCAGCGGCCATTTCACCTCCGCCGAACCGGCGCGAAAGGTTCGCAGCGCGGCGTAAATCCTCCCCCACGGCGGCCGGGGAGGAGGCTCAGGCCGCGAGTTTCTCATCCTCCGCCGCCAGCACCAGCCGGAACAGCCTCGTCATGGCTTCACCATTGCGCGCGTAGCTATGGCGTTCGGCCGAGAGACCGGTGGCGACGAAGCCTAATTTTTCGAGCACGCGCCCCGACGCCGGATTATCGACGAAGTGCGAGGCTTGGAGCTGCCCTAGCTTGAGTGTGCGCGCAATCTCGACCAGCGCGCGCCCAGCCTCGGTCGCATAGCCCTGGTTCCAGTGGCGACGCGCGATCCAATAGTCCAGCTCAACCGCGCCCGACGGCCGCCGCCCGAACCCGCACGCCCCGATCAGCCGCGGTGCGCCCGCCGTGCGCACGGTGATGAGGAAGCTGGGCAGGACCGGATCTCGCGGCGCGGCGAGGAACGCCTCGGCCTCGGCGACGCCATAGGGCCAGGGCGAGGTCGCCAAACTGCGGACGATTGGCTCGTCGGTCATCGCGCGCGCCAACGCCGCGACGTCCTCGGTCCAGCCGGGCCGGAGCAATAATCGTGTCGTACGGGCGAACATCTCTTCCCTCCTCCCGCGCGCCGCTAGGCCGCATGGGTTGCAGTTTCGGGAGAAGAAAAGGACGGCCCGGTTACGCAATGGGCACAAAAAAGGGAGAAGGGGGCTGCCCCTTCTCCCTTTTCGATCCTGTGGACCGTCCGGGCTGCCCCCTGTCGGGAGCAGTCCTTTAAAGACCGATCCCCTTATTCCGCCGCCTCCGGCATGTTTGCCTCTACTAGGCAAAATTTACGGCCTTGGCGGCCGCCACGGAACGCTACGCGACCGTCGGTAAGCGCGAACAGCGTGTGATCCTTGCCGACGCCCACATTGGCACCCGGATAGACACGCGTTCCGCGCTGACGAATGATGATGTTGCCGGCGACGACGGCTTCGCCACCGAACTTCTTGACGCCGAGACGCTTGGCTTCCGAATCGCGACCGTTGCGCGATGAGCCGCCTGCTTTTTTATGTGCCATGCTTACTTCTTCTTCGGTTTGGCAGCCGCCTTCGGAGCGGCTTTCTTGGTTGCGGCCTTAGCAGGTGCAGCATTCTTTGTCGACGCCGCAGCGGCCTTGGTCGGCTTTTCGGTCTTCGGTCCGGCTGCAGCTTTGCCAGGCTTCGGCGCTGCAACGGGCTTTTTAGGCACCTCGACCTTATTGGCGGCAGGTTTCGCCGGAGCGGCTTCCTTTGCCGAAGCGGATTTTTTCTCGGCCTTCTTGTCACCGATCGAGACAATCTTGAGGATCGTCAGCTGTTGGCGATGGCCCGCCTTGCGGCGGTAATTGTGACGGCGGCGCTTCTTGAACACCGTGACCTTGTCGGCCTTCGCCTGGGCAACGATCTCGGCAGCGACGATCAGCCCGGCGGTCGACTGGAGGTCGGAGCCTTCCCCGGCCAGCAGGACATCGGTCAGATCGACGCTGTCGCCAGCTTCTCCGGCCAGCTTCTCGACGACGATCTTGTCTCCGGGGGCAACGCGATACTGCTTGCCGCCCGTGCGCACGATTGCGAACATGAACTCTTCTCTTCCGTATGAATTTTGTGCCGCACAAGGAATAGCGCCACGTGGCTTCCGGGCCCTGCGCGGGAAGCGAGCCGACTATGAGAAGCGGCCGCGGCTGTCAACCGTCGCCAAGCGCCGCGGCATATGTGGCAAAATCGCCACTACGCCTGGCGAATCCGCCCCCCTACCGGTTCTCGGCTTGCCAGACTGGCGATATGGTACACTGTCTTTCCCATGAACGGTGCCTAAGGCGCGACTGGCTCGCGTCCGGCCCTCCGGGGGGAGCAATATCATGTCAAAATCACAAGTCCGCGACCTGTTGCTGGTAACACTGTCGCCGCTGGCGTTCGCTTCGACGGCGCTCGCCCAGATTCAGGGTCCATTGGCGACGACGCCAGCACCGGCGACCGACCAAACCGTCGTGGTCGACCCGGATAAAGAGACGATCATTGTCACCGGCACGCGACGCACCGACCGTTCAGCCACCGATTCGGCCTCGCCGATCGACATCATTGGTGCGACCGAGCTCAATGCGCAGCCCGCGGCGAACATGCTCGACATCGTCCGCAACATCGTGCCTTCCTTCTACGTGCCGCAGAACACGATTTCTGATGCCTCGACATTCGTACGCGCGCCCTCGTTGCGCGGTCTTCCCGCCGACAACATCCTGGTGATGATCAACGGCAAGCGCTACAAC
>JBKJTQ010000122.1:0-3325 GCA_046589895.1 Sphingomicrobium sp. | reverse complement strand
GTCCGAGCTGGGTTTGAACGCCGTTGATCGGACTGTGCACCCCGGCACAGGCTCCGACCGGGCTTGTCGCCTACACCGACGGAGCACCAAGCAGTGCGCGCAGCACTCTGTTGCTCAACCGGTTCCCTTACTTGGGCCCAGCCCTGCGTGGCGCGCCGCGTCCCCAGACGCAGCCGTAGGATCATAGTGGCGAGACATTCGCTACTATTGGGACTGATGTTGTTATCAGGAGCATCGCTCTCCGCCTGTAATCGTCAAAGCGGAGACGATGTCCCTGGAAACGATCCCTTCGCGGCCTCGTCGGCGACGAAGGGAGACCAATTCGGCAAGGGGTTTGGGAAGGCGTCTCGCGCCGACCCAAACTCCGAACCGGTCAACCTCTCCGAGGTCGAGCTCGTCCCCGTTACGCTTACCGCCGAGCCGGTAGAGATCAATTAATCCGATCGCGTGACGACGAAATATCCGACGATCACTGACAAGATCGAGCTATCGTTCCATCGCGATCCGAATGGCGCGTGCGCGCCGCGGCGCAGGAATTGGGCGACCGATTTCTAGCTCGGGCGGGCGCCCGGATAGCCAAATGTCAAGCTGGAGAAAGTGGTATCAAAATCGGCCCGCGAATCGCCAACAACGGGCTCGGCCCAGACGGTGTTGAGCAACCAGTTCCCGCTCGCTGGGATGCGAAAGCGCGCCTGCCCGGCGCGGTTGGTGATCATCACCGCGACTGGCTTTGCATCGTCGGCGAGATTGGTCAGCTTGACGGTCGCGTTGGCGAGTCGGCGTCCATTGTAAAGCACATGGACCGGCAGCATCCGCGAGGCGTCGAGCGCGTAGGGATTGCGATCGGGCACGATTTCGAGCTTGAGTCCGATCGGCCGCGTCGCGAAATGCCGATTGACGGCGGTTTGCGCGCCGACCTGGATCAGGGCCTTGGCACGGCGGCTATAGCGCTCAAGACCGGGCGCGCCGGTCTTGCCCAGGCGCTGCCGCGCCGCGATGATCAGCACGAGCCCTTCGACCTTGGCATAATCGTTGAAGCGGATCGCGGGCAGCTGGGAGAATGCGTAATTGCTCTGCATGCCGAGCACGTGCAGCCCGGGCAGGGCGAAGCGGGTGACGAAGTCAGCGTCGCCGCCGCTGCGCAGGTCGCTGCGCCGGTCGGTTCGACGGCCGGCGAAAAAGTCGGCGAGCATTACGATTCGGTCATTATTGTTCCACCGTTCGCGCAGCGCGCCATGGCCGACCTGGAAAGTTGCCCCGAGGGGCGCATTGGGCGCGACCTGAAAACGCTGCGGCTGGAGCCAGAAATCGTGCGCGAGCACGGGAGCGGCGACGAGCCCAAGCGACAAGGTGATCAACCGCAATTTCATAATGCCTCGCTACGCAACCTTGACGGAGCCGTGCTAGCCAAAGTTCGTGCGGCTGTCCAAGCCCTTGAAGGCATGCATCAGAATGCCCCGGCCGTGCAGCGCGTCGAAAAAAATTGTGCCCGGTTGGCGCTGGGTTCACTGGCCGTGGCGGCGTTGGTCGTGACTCCGGCATTTGCCCATGACGGGACCGGTCTTGCGGGCGGATTCGTCGCGGGGGTGCTCCATCCGCTCGAAGGGCTCGACCATCTGCTGGCGATGGTCTCGGTTGGGCTGTGGGGCGCATTCCTCGGTCGCCCGTTGCTCTATGCCTTGCCGATGCTGTTCCCTGCGGCGATGGCAGTGGGCGGCGCGGTCGGCATGGCCGGCATCGGGCTTCCCCCGGTTGAGCTGGGAATTGCCGTTTCAGTCATTACGCTGGGTCTGATGATCCTGTTCGCGATGCGCGCGCCAATTGCTATCGCATGCGCTATCGTCGGTGCGTTCGCCTTGTTTCACGGCTATGCGCATGGCGCCGAGCTTCCCTCGGCGGCGGACCCGGTTGGCTATAGCGCGGGGTTCGTGCTGTGCACCGGATTCCTCCACCTCGTCGGGATCGGACTGGGCACTTTGCGCGCGACTCCGGCAGGAACCATCGCGTTGCGCGCTGCGGGGGGCGGAATCGCGCTCGCCGGGGGATTTTTTCTGGTAACGGCCATAATGACATGAACGGCGGGCTCGTTCCCTTATTCCTGCTCAGCGCGACGCTCGGGCTGATGCTGTCGTTCGCGCCGACTCGCCTCACGGTTTATGGTTTGCTTGGATTTGCCGTTACCGCGCTGCTGGCGTTCTTCCTCCCGCTCGGTCTCTCGCCCACCGTCATTTTCGTCGGCTTGTGGGCGAGCATGATCGCCACCGCCGCTCTTGTTTATCTGCCCGTCGCGCGCTGGTCGGTCGCGATTCTTCCCTTGTGCGTCAACGCCGGATTCTGGATGGGCACGTTCGCCGCCGCGCCGGACAATCGCGTCGGACTCGCGCTCGGCCTCCTGCCCGCGCTGATCGCGTTTCCCGCAAAATGGCTAATCTGTAACAAATTCGATATAGTTATCAAAGTCGTCGCGAGTTGGATGATTGCCATTGCATCATTATCGATGTTCGTGTCCCTGTTGCCGACCCCTGGATATAAGCCGGATCATATGGAATGATGATGAGATCGATCTTTTGGTTAGGCCTGTTGGCCGTGTTCATTCCGATCGCCGCGCAGGCGCAGGTCATCGAAATCGACGGCTCCGGAGAGGCTCGGACGTTTAGCGCCCCGACCGTTTTTGCCGGGACGAGCGCCGAAGCGATCCACCCAGCCGTGCGCAGGAAATCCCATATGCAGCCCGCGATGTTCGCCGAGGCGGCCAAGTCGCATGGACTCGACCAAAGCCTGCTCGAGGCGGTGGCGTGGCAGGAATCGCGCGGCCGGATGAGCGCGATCAGCCCAAAGGGCGCCTTGGGCGTGATGCAACTGATGCCCGGCACCGCTGCCGAGATGGGGGTTCAAGCCGACGACGTGGCGGACAATATTCGCGGCGGTGCGCTCTATCTTCGGCGCCAGCTCGACCGCTTCGGGGGCAGCGTCCCGCTCGCGCTCGCGGCGTATAATGCCGGACCGGGCGCGGTGCTTCGCTATCGCGGAATTCCGCCATATCGCGAAACGCGCAATTATGTCGCGCGGATCATGCAACGGTGGCAGCCGCCAAAGGCTGTCGCGCCCCCCGCCAATGTCTTGTCAATCGAGGTGCTGCAACCATGAATCTTCGTCGTTGGGCGCTTGCCCTTGCTGCCGCCGTCGCGGCCCCCGCGCATGCGCAATATGCCGCCGCCGACCCCGCGGGTTCGGGCCCGATCGTCGGCGCGGTCAACTGGCTGCAGGGCACATTGCTCGGCAATGTGGCGACCGCGGTCGCGGTAATCGCTGTTGCCGCGGTGGG
>JBKJTQ010000042.1:0-5830 GCA_046589895.1 Sphingomicrobium sp. | reverse complement strand
GCTCGCTCACCAATATTGCGTCGTTTCGCCTGTTGGGGACGGCCGCCATCGCCGACGCGATCATCTGCTTCGACGCTGTTTCGAGCGTGCTCCTTCATCCGCGAAAATTGGTTGTGATGTTCGACGACGCTTATCTCGCCGCGGCGCATGTCCAATTGCCTGACGATGGGACATCCGAGCGCGGCTTTATCGCCAATGTGTTGCGCGAGTCGATCGCCGAGGCGGACGGCATCTTTACGCTGTCGCGCTTTGCGCACCAAAGGTTCGGCGCCTCAAAACTCCTTCGGGTCGATCAGGTGCGGCCAAGCTTGCATTATGCGCGCAATCCAGGTTCCGAATTGCTCGTGTTGAACCCGGTGGACGAGCGTCAACGGCCAGAGTTGCTAATGGCCTGCCTCGCTGCCTTGCCCGAGCCATTTCGGGCGCGCTGGATTGCTCCTTTTGCGCGGCCCGAGAGGATCGCTCAACTTCGCCATTTCGCCCAGGACGCCGGGATCGAACATCGATTCGCGATCGAGGCACGGACGATTGATGCTGGTGAGCGGGCCTATCTTCTGGCGCAGGCCGCCGCCCTCGTCGAACTCGCTCCAGCTACGCTCGCGCTCAGCGAAACTGTTTTCGAAGCGATCGAGATCGGGGTTCCGGTTATCGGCTGCAGCGACGGCGGCGCCCTGGCCGAGATTTCGCCGCCGACTTCAGCGCGACCAGCCAACCCAACCGGGGCCGCGTTGGCGACCGCGGTGCGCTCCGCCTGTTCCGTTCCGGCAAAAACTCAACGATCCGCGCCTGCCGGGCGGACCCGTGTGAGCGGCTGGGCACCGTTGCTGAAGGCGCTTTCCCAATGAAGATTACGGTGGTGAATACGATGGCCCCGTTCGTGTGGGGCGGGGCCGAGGAGCTAGCGCATCACCTGGTTCTCAATCTTCGTCGCCTGGGTCATGAGGCCGATGTCTGCCGGATGCCGTTCGCATGGGATCCGTTCGACGAGATCCCGCTGGAGATTGCGCGGTTCAAGGCAATGCGGCTGAGCGAAGCGGATCGGGTGATTTCATTGAAATTTCCGGTCTACATGCTCGAGGCCAATCACCACACGACCTGGCTGATCCACCAGTATCGCCAGGCCTATGACCTGTGGGATTCGCCTTATTGCAATATCCCGCACACCGCCGAGGGACTTCAAGTCCGCGACTTCATCCTCGCCAGCGACAATCAGGCGTTGCGGTCGCGAGATCGTCTGTTCACCATTTCGGAAGATATCAGCGACCGGCTACGCGCGAACAATGATATCGAGGCACCCGCCCTGCGAACGCCGCTCAACAATCCTGAGATGTTCTGCGGCGGAGACTATGGCAATTACATTCTCGCACCGGGTCGCATCAACGCCAGCAAACGCCAGTGGCTGTTAATCAAGGCATTTCGCTATCTTGATTCCGATGCGCGACTGATCATCGCCGGACCACCCGACAGATTTGAGGATGGCGAAACGTTGCGCCAATTGGTGGAAGAATATGAGCTGGCAGATCGCGTCACGCTCGACCTGCGATTTTTGACCCGAAGGGAACTTGCGTCCTACGTCAACAATTGCAGGGCGGTAGCCTACCTGCCGTTCCAGGAAGACTCTTACGGATACGTAACGATGGAAGCATTTGAGGCGCGTAAACCGGTGATCGCCACGACCGACTCGGGGGGACTGCTCGACATCGTTCTGGACGAAGAGACCGGAAGCGTGGTCGAACCCGAGCCGCGAGAGCTTGCAATGGCAATGACGGCCTATCTCAAGAGCGAGGACCGCGCCCGCGATCATGGCCTGGCGGGCCAGGCGCTTTGGCGTTCGAAGGGCATCAATTGGCCGGAGAATATCTCCCGGCTGCTGGGGAACTGAGGTGCGCATCGGTTGGGCAACGCCGTTCAACGTCCGGTCCGCAATCGGGAAGTTCAGCCGGGCCGTCGGTGAGGAGCTGGATGCGCGCGGGCATGAGGTCGAGATCATCCGCGTCGAAAGCGGCGACGAGCTGGAGCTTGAAGGCGTCGATTGCGATTTGCCGATCGTTGATGCCGCGTCCTGCAACGTCGATGATTATGACGTGCTGATCGTCAATTTCGGCAATCACGCCCCCTATCACGCACAGGTCGGGGCCTTGCTGGCGCAGCGCGCGCCACTCGGAATTTTTCACGACATGGAAATGCGCGACTTTGAATGGGGATTGCTACATCGACACAGCTTGCGCTTTCCGCGCTTGGTGGGGGTCGAGGCGGAACTCAAAGGCGAAAGCCTGTCTGACCTGGTCGATCCCGAAGCGCGTCCGACATTGGCCACGTTGGCGGCGATGACCTGCGGCGCGATCATCCACGGGCCGCATTATCGCGAAACGATTGCAGCTTATTGTCCGGGACCGGTCGAGGTTATCCCGCTGTGTTTCCCCGACACCGGAACCGAACGCGCCGCCTCCTTTCCGAGCCCCGGGCGCAGGGTGACGATCTTCGGCGTGATCAACGACAATAAGCAGCCCGGGCGCGTTCTCGAAGCGCTCGCGCGAATCCAACCTCGTCTGGGCCAGGTCGATCTTCACTTGGCGGGCGCCGTCGAGGATCGCGTCCGCCGCGCCCTGTCGGACCAGGCCAAACGGCTCGGCCTCAAATCGCCGGTTTTTCATGGTTATGTTTCCGACGGCGCGCTTCAGGCCATCATCGAAAATTCGCATGCGATTTGCTGCCTGCGTTACCCGGTCACCGAAGGTGGTTCGGCGTCGCTGGTGACGGCCTTGTTCCGCGCGCGCCCGCTCATCATCGCGGACATTGCCAGTTACTCGATGGTACCCGACGCGCTTGCCTACAAAATATCCTATGGAAACGATCCGCTGGACCTCGCCGAAGCTCTGATGGATATCTTCACGAATCCGGGCGCGGCCGATGCGAAAGCGGTAAAGGCGCGCGACTGGGCGAGCGGCCGATTTTCCGCCGGTTCCTATGTCGATGCGCTCGAACCGCTGTTGCGTTCGATCGGAAGCCATGCTTCGCTCGCCAGGACAGCTCGAGACCTGGTTCCGGCAATCACGACGCCGAGTCATGAACCGATGCTCGTGGCCGTCAATGCGTTCGCCGAGGTCCTCGATTGGATGGAGGCAAGTCAAAGTGACTGAGTTAGACAAGAACATACTGGTCGGCAGTTCTCCGATGCTGATTCCGGTCTATCAGCCCGACCTAACGGGCAATGAGCGGCGCTATGTACTCGACTGCATCGAATCAGGCTGGATTTCCTCGATTGGCAAATATACGAACCAATTCGAGCAGATGCTCAGCGATTACACTGGGATCGGACACGCCGCCGCGGTGAGTAATGGCACGGTCGCGCTGCACCTTGCGCTTCATTGTCTCGACATCGGACCGGGGGACGAAGTCATCGTCCCGGCTTTCACTTATATCGCGTCGGTGAACACCATCGCCCAGACCGGCGCGACCCCTATCTTCGTCGACAGCCGGCCCGACGACTGGTTGATCGATGTGGACGACGCCCGGCGCAAGGTCACGCCTCGAACCAAGGCGATCATGGCGGTGCATTTGTACGGCAGCGTTTGCGACATGCCCGCTTTGGTCGCGTTGGCTAAGGAGCATGGACTCAAGATCGTCGAGGATTGCGCCGAGGCGCTTGGGTCCACCCTGCACGGAACTCATGTTGGCGCGTTCGGCGACGTGGGTACGTTCAGCTTCTTCGGCAACAAGACCGTGACTACCGGCGAAGGCGGCATGGTCGTCGCCCAGGATGAAGCGCTTGCTGCGCGGATGCGCAAGGTCAAGGGGCAGGGGCAATCGCTCGAACGGCGCTATTGGCATGATGAGCTTGGCTTCAACTACCGCATGACCAACATTTGCGCCGCGATCGGGGTGGCGCAGATGGAGCGGATCGATGCAATCCTGGAACGCAAACAACAAATTGCCGCGATTTACCGCACCGAACTGAGGAACAGCGAATTCGAATTCCAGCGTTCAATCGAGGGCGTGACCGGTTCTGATTGGCTGGTCTCGCTACTGTTGCCGTCGGGTGCTGATCGCGATGGCGTCATGCGGCGGCTTGCCGGGCAGGGCGTGGATTCGCGGCCGGTGTTCTACTGCGCGCATCATATGCCAATGTATCGCACGGGCGGATCGCACCCGGTTGCCGAAAACATTGCGACGCGGGGGATCAGCTTGCCCAGTTATCCGGCGCTGAGCGACGAGCAAGTCGCCTTCGTCGCCGCGAAACTCGTGGCCGCGCTCTAGCTCCGATCGGCGCCTGAACCTTCCGGCTTTACATCCGACGTCGAGCATGTTTGCAGTCCTGCGCCGAGTCGACAAAAATTGGGACCTGTCCCATCCGGACCGATGCAATCATGGCACAGTCGAAATTTATCTTAAGGCGCACGCCGGTTCATTGGACCGTAACGGATGCTACGTATGTTGTGCATGCTTGAAGAAAGCGGCGTTTTTTGCAACGGGTGAAGCATCAATCTGGAGTTTGAGATGATGAAGCGTCTTTCGGCGACTACTTTGACCGGTCGTGACTTTTCGAAGATATTGGGGATCGGTCGGGAAGTCATCCAAGTCGAAGGGAGGGCTTTGTTCGATCTCGCCGACGGCCTTGGCGAATCCTTCGCCGATGCGGTCGATCTACTTGTGGCGACCAAGCAGCGCGTGATCGTCAGCGGCATGGGCAAATCGGGTCATGTCGCGCGAAAGATTGCTGCGACTCTGGCATCGACCGGTACGCCCGCGCTTTTTGTCCATCCGGCGGAAGCTGCGCATGGCGATCTGGGAATGATCACCCAGGGCGACTTGCTGTTGATCCTGTCGAACTCGGGGGCGACGCCCGAACTGCGCGCCGTGGTCCAGCATGCGAAGCGGGTCGGATCGTCGATCATCGCGGTCGCCTCGCAGGCCGCATCCCCGCTGATGAAGTCGGCTGACGTTCGGTTGCTCCTGCCGCCTGCGCGCGAGGCGTGCCCGGTCAACATCGCACCAACCACCTCGACGACGTTGATGCTCGCGCTGGGCGACGCGCTTGCGGTCGCCACCATGCGCGTGCGCGGGCTGACGCGCGAACGATTGCAGTTGCTGCATCCGGGCGGGTCGATTGGCGATCGGCTTCAGCCAATCGAGTCGATGATGCACGTCGGCGAAAAGCTGCCGCTGGTCGCGCACGATTCGCCGATGCTCGAAGTGGTGCTCGAAATGACCCGCAAGAGCTTTGGGATTGCCGGCGTGGTCGAAGGTGGCGACTTGATCGGGGTCATCACCGATGGCGATCTGCGTCGGCATAGCGAACAATTGTTCAGCCTGAAGGCCAAGGACGTGCTCACCCCCGAGCCCAAGCTCGTTCCCGAAGGCACGATGTGCGACGATGCTTATGCGATGTTGCAGGAGTATCGCATCACCGCTTTGTTCGTCACCGCGCACGACGCGCCGCATCGGCCGGTCGGGCTTGTCCATATCCATGACTTCGCGCGCTCAAGGAATGCCTGATCCGCAGGCGCGGGACGACGACCAACCGTGCATCATCATCCCGGCTCGCTTTGCCTCGACGCGCTATCCGGGGAAACCTTTAGTTCCGCTCAAGGGGATGGGCGGTGTCGAGCGCAGCCTGATCGAATGGACCTGGCGCGCGGCGAAGAATGTCGCCGGAGTGGGCAGGCTGATCGTCGCGACCGACGACCGGCGCATCGTCGAAGAGGTTGAACGGTTCGGCGGGGTCGCGGTGATGACCCCTGCCGAATGCGTCAACGGTACCGAGCGCTGTGCTGCTGTGCTCGACGCCATGAAGAAGATGCCCGGGATAATCATCAATTTTCAGGGTGAT
>JBKJTQ010000010.1:0-3524 GCA_046589895.1 Sphingomicrobium sp. | reverse complement strand
CTTCCTTGACCGCGTGGCCGGGGGACACGAACGGCGGAGCGCCGGGCTCGGGGGAAAGGAAGACGGTACCGACCATCGGCGACTTGACCGCGTCGAGTGGTGCCGGAGCAGGGGCGGCCTCGGCGGCAGTAGCGGCGGCGACGGGAGCGGCGACAGGCGCCGACGCATAGGCCATCACCGGCGCGGGATCACGGCGCACCTTGATCTTGCGGTCGCCATCCTCAACTTCGATTTCGGTCAGATCGTTGGCGGACAGCATTTCAGCGAGCTCGCGCAGTAGCGCGCTGTCGATCCGCATCTCGTGCCCCTCGGGTTGGTCGGCCATCGCTTTATCCTTGTCGTTCAAGCGGCGACCCCTGTCAGAGCCGCACCGCCGCGTCCAGTGCCAGGACATAACCGCGCGCGCCCTGGCCCTTGATCAATTGGGTCGCTGCCAGCGCGACTAAATCGGAATGGCGGAAGGATTCGCGGATTTCGGGATCGCTCAAATGAACCTCGATGACCGGGGTCCGAATAGCCTTCACCGCGTCATGAAGCGCGACCGAGGTGTGGCTGTAACCGCCGGGGTTGAGGATCACTGCTTTGGCCCTGCGCTCGCTCGCTTCGTGGAGCCAGTCGATGAGATGGCCCTCGTGGTTCGACTGGCGGATGTCGAGTGTGACACCAAGTTCCTCGGCGCGCGCGGACAGAGCGGCGGCGATGTCGTCGAGCGTGTCCGAGCCATAGATTGCGGGCTCGCGGGTCCCCAGCAGGTTGAGGTTGGGACCGTTCAAGACGAAGATCAAAGGTGGCATCGGCATAGCGAGACCCTATATGGGCTCTCGTTCCATCCGTGAAGCGAAAGCCCACATGTCCCTCGACACAAGCGCAGGCGTGACGATCAACGGCGAGCGCCGCCGCCTTGCCAGCAACACGACGCTTGCCGGGATGATCGCCGAGATCGGGCTCGATCCGCTGCGCGTCGCGGTCGAGCGCAATCTCGCGATCGTCCCGCGCTCGACCTTTGGGCAAGTGGTCGTCGAGGATGGCGACGAATATGAGATCGTCCATTTCGTTGGGGGTGGATAAACTGACTGTGCTCCTGCGAAGACGTGAGCGCAGACTTTCTTGCCGGGCTTGACCCCGGAATTCGCCGAGGAACATATGACTGACACACTCAACGACACATGGACCGTTGCCGGGCGGACCTTCACTTCGCGGCTGATTGTCGGGACGGGCAAGTATAAGAGCTTCGAGGAGAATGCCGCTGCGGTGACGGCGTCGGGGGCGGAGATCGTCACCGTCGCGGTGCGGCGGGTCAATGTCAGCGATCCGGGCCAGCCGATGCTGATGGACCATATAGACCCCAGGAAGATCACCTATTTACCCAACACCGCGGGTTGTTTCAGCGCCGAGGATGCGATCCGTACGCTGCGGCTGGCGCGTGAGGCAGGGGGATGGGATCTGGTCAAGCTGGAGGTGCTCGGCGAGGCGCGGACGCTTTATCCCAACATGCGCGAGACGCTGCGCGCGACAGAGGTGCTGGCCAAGGAAGGGTTCTTGCCGATGGTCTATTGCGTCGATGACCCGATCGCCGCGAAGCAGCTTGAGGAAGCCGGCGCGGTCGCAATCATGCCATTGGGCGCGCCGATCGGATCGGGACTCGGCCTGCAGAACCGTGTCACCATCCGCCTGATCGTCGAGGGCGCGAGCGTTCCTGTGCTGGTCGATGCCGGGGTCGGCACGGCGAGCGACGCCGCGGTGGCGATGGAGCTTGGCTGTGACGGAGTGCTGATGAACACCGCGATCGCCGAAGCCAAGGATCCGGTGATGATGGCGCGGGCGATGAAGCTGTCGGTTGAAAGCGGCCGGCTCGCCTATCTCGCGGGGCGCATGGCAAAGCGGCGATATGCCGACCCGAGCAGCCCGCTGGCGGGATTAATCTAGCCGACTCGGTCCGCATCGGACGCGATTGTGAGCGGTCCGCGACGGGGTTTTGCCGCTGTTCGCCGATCTTGGCGGGAAGGGCGATCGTCGTTGGCTTCTCCTGTTCGGGCATGAGCGCCCGCGATCGGAGATTGGCGGCGATGCGATCAATTTCACCGGGTGCGCAAGGCGGCGATCGTCGTTTGGTTTGTGACGATCTCAACGTCGGTGACGCAGTGCATGAGGCGGATTCCAGTGCGGCTCATCGCCCTTGAGAGCGCGGGGGCGAAGTCGGCGGTGGTCTCGACCCGCTCGGCCCATCCGCCATAGGCCTCGGCCAGTTTGACGAAGTCGGGGTTGGTAAGGCTGGTCGCGCTGATGCGTGACGGATAATCGCGCTCCTGATGCATGCGGATCGTGCCGTAGGCGCCATTGTCGACGAGGATGACGAGCAATTCGGCACCATATTGAGCGGCGGTGGCGAGTTCTTGTCCGTTCATCAAGAAATCGCCGTCACCCGCGATGCACACCACGGTGCGGTCCTTGAAACGCAAGGCGGCAGCGACTGCGGCGGGGAGGCCGTATCCCATCGTTCCCGACGTAGGGGCGAGCTGGGTCGGCATTGCCGCATAGTGCCAGTAACGGTGCCACCAGCCCGAGAAATTGCCCGCGCCGTTGCAGATGATGGTGTTCGCGGGAAGCGCGTCGCGCATCGCCTTGACGCACGGGCCGAGGTCGAGCTTCACGCCGTCGCGCGGTTGAGGCTCGCTCCACTCACGCCATTCGGCATGCGCCTGCTCCCCCGACGAAAAGCGCACCAGATCGGGATCGTGCCAATCGTTGGCCATTTCGGCGAATTCGCTCATGTCGGCGCAGATCGGCAAATCGGCGTGATAGACGCGGCCCAGCTCGCCAGCGTCGGGGTGAACGTGGACGAGCAATTGACCGGGGTGGTCGGGGGTGACAAGCTTGTAGCCATCGGTTGTGGACTCGCCGAGGCGCGCCCCGACTACGATCAACAGATCGGCGTCGCGAACGCGCTGCTGGAGCCTGGGGTTGGGGCCATAGCCGAGCTGCCCGGCATAGACGCCGCACTGATTGTCGATCGCATCCTGGCGCCGGAACGCCGCCGCGGTAGGGATGCCGTGGCGCAGCGCGAAGCTCGCCCAATGATGCGCCGCGCACGGGCTCCAATCAGCCCCGCCGATGATCGCGAGCGGGTTGGTGGCGTCCTTCAACAGCGCGAATAGCGCCCCGATCGCGCCCGGATCGGGGGTTTCGGCGACCGGCGGGACTCGCAGGCGGTCGAGCGTTGCAACCGCGTCGCGCAACATGTCCTCGGGGATGGCGAGAACCACCGGGCCGGGGCGGCCAGCGGTGGCGACACGGTAAGCGCGCGCAACATATTCGGGGATGCGCCGAGCATCGTCGATCCGCGCCGCCCATTTGGCGATCGGTGCGAAGAAAGCCGGAAAGTCGATTTCCTGAAAGCCTTCGCGGTCCTTGTCGGCGCGGTCGAGGTCGCCGACGAACAGGATCATCGGGGTCGAGTCCTGGAAGGCGACGTGGACCCCGGCGCTGGCATTGGTCGCGCCCGGGCCGCGGGTGACGAACGCGAC
>JBKJTQ010000115.1:0-8970 GCA_046589895.1 Sphingomicrobium sp. | reverse complement strand
ATTGTTGACCGCACCGCCGTTGATGTCGACCGCGGTGGAGTTGGCGCCGGTTGTCGTCACCGACACGCAGCGCAGGTCGACGGTCCCGGTGGCGGTTGCATCGATGCCGATGGAATTGCTTCCGGCGGTCGAGACCGTGCCGCAGATCGACGCGATATTCTGCGCATTGAGAGTGAGGCCATTGGAATCATTCTGGAGCGTCGTGATCGCATCCGTGGTGATGAGGAGGTCGCCGGTCGCGGTCGCCGTAACGGCGTCGGAGTCGAGTCCGTCGGTGCTCACCACCCCGAGGTCGGCAATAATGTTTCCGCCGGCGAGGACCACCGCGTCAGCGCCGTCGCCGGTCGTCTGAACGGTTGCACAGGTGAGGTTGACGAGCGCGGTCGCAGTGGCGCTGATGCCGATCGAGTTGTTACCGGCTGTCGTCACATTACCGCAGACTGCGACAAGATTGTCGGACGTGAGCGTGAGACCGTTCGAATCATTCTGAAGCGTGGTGACGCTGTCCGCCGTGAGGTTCAGGTCGCCGGTCGCGGTCGCGGTGATGGCGTCAGAATCGAGACCGCCGGTGGTCACCGTGCCGAGGTCGGCGAAGATGTTGTCGCCGCTGAGGACGACCGCGTCGGCCAGGTTGCCGGTCGTCTGCACCGTTCCGCAGGTCAGGTTGAGCGTGGCAGTGGCAGCCGCGTTGATTGCGATCGAATTGTTTCCGGCCGTCGTCACTTGTCCGCAAACCGTCGTGATATTCTCAGCGGACAACATCAGGCCGTTGGCATCATTGGCCAGTGTTGCAACGGTGCCCGTAGTCAACAGCAGATCACCGACGGCGGTGGCGGTGATGGCATCGTCATTGGAAGTTACATTGCCAACGGTAAGAGCGATGTCGTCGGCCGCAGTGACGATCAGCGCTTGCGAGCCGACACCCGTGGCGCTGATGTTTGCCAGCGTGCCTGTCACATCGTCGCCGATAAGAACCACCGCGTCGGTGTTTGCGGCGGTCGTCGAGGCGAGCGTCCCCGCAGCCTGGTTGACGACGACAGGTCCCAAGCCGGTAATGAAGACCGCCTCGGAACCAGCGCCGGTTGTTGCGACGTTGCCGAACGCAGCACTAATCGCGCCCGTGCCGCCGTTGATGATTATGCCTTCGGAGTTGGTCCCGACGGTGCTGATCGCGCCGTTGGCTGTTGTTGTAATTGGACCAGTTCCAGTAATGGCGATGCCGTCGGAGAGGGTGGCTCCGGTCGTGGTGATCGCGCCGGTGGTGACGTTGATCGCGCCTGCTCCGCCAAGGATCTCCACGCCGGTGCTGTTGTCGCCGGCAAGCGTGACGTTACCGGTGTTTACCGTAACCGGTCCGGTCCGCACGACGAGGACGCCGTCGGTTCCGGCCGCGGCCGCTCCGGTGATCGTACCGGTTGTCAGGGCAAACGCGCCGGTACCGCCACCGGTGGCATCGACGACAGCGTCTCCGCCGCCGCCAGCCAGGTTTCCGGTAGTGATCGTCACGACACCGGGCGCATTGATGTCGAGGGCCGATCCGGTGGTCGACGTCAGGTTACCTAGGGTCGCGGTGATATCAGTGGCGGTCAGCACGACTGCGTCCGATCCCAACCCGGTGGCGGTGGCATTCACTCCAGCCGCATTGAGCGTCAGCGTTCCCAGGGAAGTCAGGCTGATCGCCGGTGTCGCCGCCGCGGTTGTCGTGATCGTGTTGGCCGTGGCGCTCACTGGAGCGAGCGCAACCGTCTGATTGCCGACCGAAATAGTTGAGAGGCCCTGAGCCGAAAGATTGAGAGTCACGCCAAGTCCGGTGGTGCCCGTCACAACGGGCGTCGTGCCGAGGACGCAGCTGATGTTTGTCCCGGTGATGACGATAGTGCCCAGACAGACCGTCTGCGCTGCGGCCTGCGACGGCATAAGCACGGCCGCCGGAATTCCCGGAATGAGATAAGTTGCGGTGCTGCACAAAAGAAGTCGAGTTACCGATTTTGTCATGACATTCTCCCAACGAGCACCCAAGCCTGATGTCCTAATCCGTAGGAGGGGTACGGTCGAGGTGATATCACCTAGGTGAATCCCAAGAATTCAATAAATTTGCGGTTTTTTATAGGACTGATTGGGGGAAACAATTTTGCCTAACTGTTTTTCCGCGCGTGCCGGATTTCGATCCTAATCGGCCTCCTGAAAAAAGTTCGGAGTTTGCTTGCCCGACATGTCGCACTCAGCAGACCCTATTCGGCCGTTGCGATCGACGCCGATAGCGGTCGTTTCTTCCGATGTCCTTACCAGCAAGATGCACTCTGTTTCGCCCGCGGAAGAAGGACGGACTTCCTTCAATTTACTGTCGGTTGCTCCCTTTTAACTATAGATGGATCAGGACGTCAGAATCCTTTTTTGTGGAGTTTTAGTTCGAATGAACTGTAAGTTCCCAGTGAGTTGACGTCCCGTTAAGATACTGATTAACTGGTGTCCTATTTTCGACGAGGCGATCTTATGGGTCAGAAACTAAAAGATCATTCGGCATCTGGATGCGCAACGGACCCGAAGCACACGTTCAACCCCTTAATTGAAAAATTGAAGCGGTTTGTTCCCCTCACCGAATTAGAATGTGGCGCACTGCGGCACCTTACTCGTAACGCAAAAATTCACCGGCGCGGTACGGACCTGATCAAGGAAGGTGAAAAGCCGATGTCGGTCTTCCTGATGACGGAAGGGTGGGCCTTCAGGTATAAGCATCTAGCTGACGGCAGCCGACAAATTTCAGCCTATCTTATTCCGGGGGACGTTTGCGACGTCCAAATATTTCTCTTCGAAAGGATGGACCATAGCATTGGCCTGTTATCCGACGCCAAAGTCGTAGCAATTCCTGCTGCCGAGATGCTCGATATTATGGACCGCTTCCCGCGCATAGAGCGTGCCTTCTTCTGGGCGACCTTGGTTGATGAATCCACCCTTCGGGAATGGCTGCTCAACATTGGACAACGTACCGCCAAGCAAAAACTTGCCCATCTTTTTTGTGAACTCTGCATCCGGTTAAGGGTCGTAGGCCTCGTCGATGACAGTGGGATGTACACCCTGCCTCCCATACAGTCAGAATTGGGTGATACTACGGGGATGACAACGGTGCACGTAAATCGATCGTTGCAGCGCCTGCGAGCGGATGGTCTGATTTCGACTAAAGATGGGACGCTCACCATTCTCGATTTTCCAAAGCTCGCTCGGCTTGCCGACTTTGACGAAGAGTACCTCCACACCGACGGGCCACCGGTCGAGCAGAAACTAAGGGAGCGACTACACATACCTATGTGATTGTAGGGTTCTCAATGCAGCGCTATTGGCGCAGCCGTTAGGGAATCTTATGTCGAGAACGTCGGCCTATAGTCTGCAAATCGGTACTGATAGCGAAGATGCTGACGCAATAATGTTGCTGTCGGACGGAGCGCTCACTGCAATTCTCGTAAAACTCTCTGACCAGATTCACGGAGAAGACAGAGGTAGCTGGATCATCGAAGCGCTCTTTGGCGTGCACAATAATCGTCTTCCCGAAAGTTTTTCAACTCCCCAAAGTGCCGCCGCCTGGGTAAGCGACAATATTTGTAGCCAGCCCTTCATTCTGGGCGACGCCCTTATTCAGTTACGATAAAACGCGGTCCCGCTGCGGCGCGGCGTGGGGAGAGTTTCGTCCGCCGCCGATCGGCAAGTATCCGCCTAGCCGTTGCGTAGCGCGTGGCCATTAAAAAACTGAGTGATTCTCGAACGCCCTCGTCGTCATCGACAATGTAAACACACCTGCTACCGGTACCGGTAGCAGATGCAATATGCGCCTTGGTAGTTTTAGCCTCGCCTGACTTTCCTAAGTCTGTCTCAACAGCGGAGTGGCGCGGGTGGGAATTCGCCGGTGGTCTCATCGTCACGGAACTCCAATCGCACCTCGTATCGCACAAGTTATTAATTTTCAATGCAAGTGAGCAACCAGCCTAACTTCCTCAGCTGGCAAGCTAAGCTGGATTGTGCGGTTGCGGCGAAGGTGCCGGTGCTGTTGATCGTGCCGCAAATGGATAAGCCGGAAAAAGATAAGTTGGTAACGCTAAAAAACATGGTCGGTTTCATAAAACCACAAGCGACATTTACGCGTTTACCAATCCGGCGCATTTCTGGTCGCGCATTGGCTGTTGCGGATGCCTTCATTGCCAAAATCGAAAGCCTCGCGCCGAGCTCGTTTTACCGGACTCTTACCGCGCTGAAAAACGAGCTCCCTCATCTTAGAGGACGAAAAACGCCTGATTTGATGATGAAAAAATGGTGGGCGTGGCAAGGATTGAACTTGCGACCCCTGCGATGTCAACACAGTGCTCTACCACTGAGCTACACGCCCACCCGGGGAGATCCTCCGAAAACCGAGTTCGGGGGGACATCTGGTGCGGGCCTTTAAGCAGGGATGGCGCCCCTCGCAAGCGGTTTAAGCACCGCCGCGGCAAAAGCCTTCGCCCCTACAGTTGCCCGTGCTGGTCCTCGGTCTGGAACATGCGGTCGACTTCAGCAACGAGGTCCTTCAGATGAAACGGCTTCGACAGCAGTTTCGCCTCGGGCGCGGTACGGCCGCCCTGGAGCGCGACCGCGGCGAAGCCGGTGATGAACATGACGCGGATCGCGGGGTCGATCGCGCTTGCCTTCTGGGCGAGCTCGATGCCGTCCATCTCTGGCATGACGATGTCGGTGAGGAGCAGGTCATATTTGCCCGGCTCGATCAGCGGCATCGCCTCGGTCCCGCAGCCGACCGCCTCGACGTCATAGCCGACGCGCTGCAACGCGCGCTGCAGATACTCGCGCATCGACGTATCATCTTCGGCAAGGAGAATCCGGATCATCACTGCGGCAATATGAGCCGATCGTTTAACATTTTCCACCCATATGAGTGGCTTCACCCGATTGCTGTGCGAAAATGATACGCTTAGGCGGTGGCATGCCCCCCGCGCATCCCCCTCATCCGCCCATCGCCGCGCCCGCGGTCGAGGTCGCCATCGGGCGCGGCGGGCCGGTGCTGCTGTCGGTGCCGCATAGCGGGCGCGACTATCCGCCGGCGCTGTTGGCGCGTTCGCGGCTCGGACGCGTGAGCCTTGAACGGCTCGAAGATCCGCTCGTCGACCTGCTCGTGGCGGGGGCAACCGATCGCGGTGCCGGCGCGGTCGTCGCCCGCGCGCCGCGCGCGATGATCGACGTCAATCGCGCGCGGCGCGCGATGATCGACGTCAATCGCTCGGCCGACGAGCTTCACCCCGCGGCGATCCTTGGCCGTCGCGGCGAACCACCGACGCCGCGGGCGGGCGCCGGACTCGGTCTGATCCCGACGCGCCTCGCCGGGATCGGCGAACTTTGGCGTGCGCCGATCGACGAGACCGAATTCGAGCGGCGGCTGGCGCTGGTCCACCGGGCCTATCATGATGCGCTGGCGGCACGGCTGTCGGCGCTGACCGCGACGTGGGGCGAGGTCCTGCTGATCGATTGCCATTCGATGCCGCCGCGCCCCGCCGGGGAGGCCAATGTCGTGATCGGCGATCGCCACGGGACCACCGCTGCGCCGTGGCTGGTCGAGGCGGCGGAAGCTATCGGGCGGCGGCACGGTTTTGCCGTGGCGCGCAACCAGCCATTCGCCGGGGGACATGTGATCGAGCGGCATGGCCGACCGGCAAATCATGTCCATGCGATTCAAGTCGAGGTTGACCGCGCCGCTTATTGCCAGCGCGACTTGCGTACCCCGGGGCCGGGGTTCGATCGCGTCGCTTGCCTGTTCGAGGCGCTGAGCGAGGAACTTGGTGGCTTGCTGTCGCACCGCATCGACGAGGCCGCCGAATGAAAAAGGCCACCCCGGTAGATACCGGAGTGGCCAAGGTTCAGGGAGGAACCGCACCAGCGTGGTGCGAGGCCGCCGCACGATGATTGCGCATTCCGGCGGAAGAGCGCTCACACGGCGAGACTCAGTGGAAATGGGGAACGACCGCGGCGAGCGCAAGCGGCGGCCCCTTCGGCCCGCCGCGCAGAGGTCACGCCTTGACGGGCTCGCTCTCGGTGCTGCCATTGAGCTTGGCCGCGGCGTCATCGCCAACATTTCCGGCCGGGACTCCGCCGACGCCAAGCGGGTCGAATCCCTGCGGGCCACTGCCCTGGTTGATGTGACGCGCAAAAATATCGCGCACCAGCGCCAACGAGAAGAGATGCGCCATGACCAGTCCGAGCGTACCGTTCTGATTCATCTTGCGCAGCTCGTCGCCGCGCAGGTCGCGGAACTTGGCTTCGTCGATCATCTGGAAGCCGCGATAGATGAACGGTTGCTCGCTGCCTTCGGGCTGGATCGCGACTTCGCCTTCCATCAACAGCTTCATTGACTGCAGGTCGGCCATAAATGCGCCGGTGCGCTGGCCCGCTTGCTCGAATTGCTCGCAGAATGCGAGAATCTCGTTCGTTGCCGGCGACGGATTCTCGCCGTCGAACAGTGCTTCGCCATCGTCGAAATCGCCGACCGATTCCGCGGTCGGGTCGAAGCACAGCGACAATTGGTCGGTCGCTTCGGTCAACCGGGCAAGCATGAACGGATAGCGGCGCAGATACGCCGGAACATAGACATTGCCTTCAAGCAGTCTGCCCTCCGCATCGAAATAGGTATTCGCGCCTTCGTGCAGCCCCATCAATGCGAGCGGCACCGGCTGATCGCCAGTCGAGAAAATGATCGGATAGAAACGACCGGCGAGCATGAATTCGTCGACGGTGACGGGAACCGCATGCGTCTGGCTGATCCCGTGGATCGTGTCGATGCGGCGCATTTTCTTTTCGCCATGGGCCTGACGGCTCAGCGGTTCGAGACCGCGATACAGCAACGGCAGATTATTGGGCGCTTGGGTCGCCATCGATGGACTCCTGAAGATACGGGCCGCGCCTTGCGGACTTGCCAGCGCCGCTTGGGGAAATAAGCGCGACGGCTCTAGAAGCGGGCGCAGCGTTGCGCAAGCCGGGGAAATTCATCGGTTATTCAAGCGCCCGGCGGCTATGACCGACATTGATGCTATTCCCCGCTCCTTTCGCTGCGCTGGTCGTCAGCCTGTCAGCCTGGCTCGGCGCGACGGTCGACGCCCCGCCCGGGCCGCAGCCGATGGTGCAGAGGATGATCGTGCGCGACGAGATCATCATCCATGTGCCGATCGCGCAGCGCCGCCTGCCAATGTTCGATTGGATCGAGCATAAGGGCCCCAAATGCCTGACTGCGGCGATGATCGCAGGGGCGGCAATGGCGACGCCTTCGACGATCGACTTCGTACTTCGCGACCGCCGCCGCGTTCGGGCGCGGCTCGACAGCGACTGTTCCGGGCTCGACTTTTATGGCGGTTTCTACGTCGAGCCGCAGGATGGCGCGATATGCGCCAAGCGCGAGGAAATACGCTCGCGCGCGGGCACGACCTGCCGAATCGAACGCTTTCGCAGCCTCGAACGCAAGTATAAACGCTAGGCTTTCCTTGACAATTTGCCTCTCGCAGGGTTAGCCGCGCGGGTGGTCGGTGCGATGTTCGCCCAGCCCCTGAACATTTTTCCGGAACCCTTCATGTCCTTTGCCGATCTCGGCCTTTCCGATTCCTTGCTGCGCGCCGTCACCGATTCGGGGTACGACGTCCCCACCCCGATCCAGAAGGGCGCGATCCCCGCGGTTCTCATGGGCAAGGATTTGATCGGCATCGCCCAGACCGGGACCGGCAAGACCGCGGGCTTCGTTCTGCCGATGATCGACATCTTGTCCGAAGGCCGCAGCCGCGCGCGGATGCCCCGCTCGCTGATCCTCGAGCCGACGCGCGAACTCGCCGCGCAGGTCGCCGAAAATTTCGAGAAATACGGCAAATATCACAAGCTCTCGATGGCGCTGCTGATCGGCGGCGTGCAGATGGGCGATCAGGTGAAAGCGCTCGAAAAGGGCGTCGACGTGCTGATCGCCACTCCGGGCCGGCTGATGGACCTGTTCGGCCGCGGCAAGATCATGCTCAACGATTGCAATCTGCTGGTGATCGACGAGGCTGACCGGATGCTTGACATGGGGTTCATCCCCGACATCGAGGAAATCTGCTCCAAGCTTCCGAAATCGCGCCAGACCCTGCTGTTCTCGGCGACCATGCCGCCGCCGATCAAGAAGCTGGCGGACAAGTTTTTGACCGATCCCAAGACGGTCGAGGTCGCCCGCCCGGCTACCGCCAACGTCAATATTGACCAGCGGCTGGTGATGGTGCGCAGTGATAAGAAGCGCGACGTGCTGCGCACGATCCTGCGCGGCAAAGAATTCAAGAACGCGATCATCTTCTGCAACAAGAAGGTGACGGTACGCGACATCTACACCAGCCTGAAACGCTCGGGCTTTGCCGTCGGGCAGATCCAGGGCGACATGGACCAGTCGAGCCGCATCGCCGAGTTCGACCGCTTCAAGAGCGGCGAGGTGACGATATTGGTCGCGTCCGACGTCGCGGCGCGCGGATTGGACGTCAAGGGCGTCAGCCACGTCATCAACTTCGACGTGCCGTGGCAGCCCGACGATTATATCCACCGCATTGGCCGCACCGGCCGCGCCGGGCTGACCGGCATCGCCATCACGCTGGCGAGCAGCGCCGACGGCGAAGCCGTCGCGGGGATTGAGAAACTGACCGGCATGAAGCTGGCGCGGTTCGACGCCGACCAGGCCAAGGACGATGGGGCGTCTGCGCCAAGTGTGCCCGCCCCTCCGCCGGAAGCGCGGGCGGATGCCGAAGAAGACACGCGCGAACGAGCGCCGCGCAGCCGCAGCCGGTCACGCGGCGGCAAGGCCAAGGCCGATGCCCCGCGCGAGGCGGTCGCCGCCCCTGCGCCCCGCGCCGAGTCCAAATCCGCGCCGAAGGCCGAGCCCGAAGTCAGGGCCGCGCGCGAGCCTGTGCCAACTCCCGCGCCGAAGCCGATCGACGACGC